>JAIFNI010000256.1:0-11468 GCA_020047785.1 Clostridia bacterium | reverse complement strand
CCCGCAGCGCAGAATGTCCCCGGCCGCGAGCCGCAGCGGCCTTTCTGAACGGAGCACCCCTTCTCCCAGGCGGACACCGCCCTGACGGATGAGCCGCCTCGCTTCGCTCCTGGTCCCTGCCAGTCCGGCCAGTAAAAGAAGGGTCAGCGGATCGGAGTCTTCCGTGCCTTCCACCCGGATTGCATCCAGTGCAACCTCCGGTATCTCGTCCGGGACACCTCCTTCCCGAAACACGAGGCTGAAACGCTCCTTCGCCCGGGCAGCCGCATCAGCACCCCCATACAGGCCGGTGACAATCGAGGCGAGTTCCAGTTTCACATCCCGTGGATTCGCACCGGAAGAAAGCCTGTTTTCCCATTCGGCCACCCTGTCCGGATGCTCGTCCGTGCAAAGCAGGAAATAACGGATGATCAATGCATCAGGCACCTTCATGACCTTCTCGAAGATGACATCCGGATGTTCGAACAGACCGATGTGGTTGCCGAGACTCTTGCTCATCTTCTCCACGCCGTCCGTGCCTTCGAGCAGGGGCATGAACAGAGAGGCCTGCGGGTTCTGACCATAATGGCGCTGCAGGGTCCGGCCCATGAGAATGTTGAAGCGCTGGTCCGTTCCGCCAAGCTCCAGATCGGCCTCGAGTGCGACCGAATCGTACCCCTGCATCAGCGGATACAAGAATTCATGCAATCCGATGGCTTCCTGTGCGCCGAACCGGTTTCTGAAATCATCCCGCTCCAGGATCTGCGCGACGGTGGTGGTCGCCATCAGTTTCAGAACCTCGGGGAAGGAAATCCGGTAAAGCCATTCGGCATTGAACCTGATTTCCGTCCGAGCCGGATCAAGGATACGGAAAAGCTGGGCTTTGTAAGTGGCCGCGTTCACCAGCACTTCCTCATGGGTCATGGGTCTGCGTGTCTTCGACCTTCCGGTCGGATCCCCGATGCAAGCGGTGGCATCTCCCAGGACGATGATGGCCTGATGGCCCAGGTCCTGAAGCTGTCTGAGTTTCCGAAGCACCACCGCATGGCCGAGATGCAGATCCGGTGCGGTGGGGTCCAGTCCGAACTTCACACGCAGCGCTTTTCCGGCGTCGATTCGGGCGATGAGGTGCTCCGCTCCCACCAGTTCCGCACAGCCTTTTTCGATGATTTTCATTTGTTCGTTTGAGTTCAGATGGTTGGTTGTGTTCATTTTTTCTCCTTCTCCGCAAAGAACGCAAGCCGCGTGTAGAAATACCCTTCGGATATTTCTACACGCGGAAAAACCTCCCTCCTCATGTATTGAGGACGAAGGTTTTCTTCGTGGTACCACCCCTGTTCCGCTGTGCTTTGGAGAGACTCCGCGCACGGCGCTTCGGCGGGCACGGACCCGGAGGCCGATGCCCTGGCGCTGTAACGGGCGCCTGCCCGGAGTGGCCTACCGGAACCCTGGGGTTCGTTCGGCACACGACTCGAGGATGTATTCGGATGGATCCCGCCTGCCCCTCTCACCTGCCGGGTGCTCTCTGTCGGCGGTCACACCTGTTCCGACCGAACGGAACGGCTATCATCGTACTTCTTCCTGTCGACGTCTTTGCGGTGTTATGATTTTCAGTTATCTTACGCCAGGCTTTCTTTCTTGTCAAGCACTTCGGAAGCTGTATCATCCTGAAACCGGTCCTTCGCCTGAAGCGGTGCATCGGACGGCAGCGCCGGATTTTCCAGCGGATCGGGGATGACCGGATCAACCGCTTCCGCCAGTTCTGCCGCTTTCCCGTTTCGCGCCTTCAGCAGCACATGGAGCGGCTGGCTGACCTTTTTTCGCGTCATTTCCACCAGCCCGAGGGAAGTCATCCCGACAACGGTTGTTCTGGCACCATCCGCCTCCCGGAAATGGTCGCGCAGCAGATCGACAAGTTCCTTCCGGCTGTCCTGCGAGGTCATGTCGATGAAATCCACAACGATGATTCCACCCAGATTGCGCAGCCGTATCTGTCGAATCAGCACATCGACGGCTTCCCGGTTCACAAGTTCGGCCGTTGCCTGAAAATCGGTCTTGCCGGTATATTTGCCGGAGTTCACATCCACAACGGTCATGGCCTCTGTATAGTCGAACATCAGCCAACCGCCGGACTTCAGCCAGACTTTCCGGGACAGTGCCCGTTCGAGGTCGGATTCAACCCCATGCAGGGCAAAAAGTCCGAACTCCCCGGCATAATGCCGGACCTTCAGCGCCCAGGTGGGATCCACCGCGACAAAAGCAGCGCGCAGCCTTTCATACCAGTCCGCTTGATTCACGGTGATCCGGTTGGTGCCGGCATTCCGGAATTCCCGGACAATCCTGTCATAGAGACCGTTTTCCGCATGCAGCAGACGGGGAACGGATCCCCTTCGTTCAGCCGATTCTATGGAAGCCCGTACGGCGTCCAGTCTGCGGATTTCGGCAGCTATCTGCTCAATCGGCGTGCTTTCCGCAGCCGTTCGGATGACAACGCCTGCCGTCGGCGGGAGATTATCCAGGGCAAGCGCCAGGAATGCCTCTCTTTTTTCCGGTTCACGGATGCGTTTGGAGACTCCGACGGCACGGCAGCCGGGCAGCAGCATGGCGGAGTGGCCGGGAAGCGTCCAGCGTGTCGTCAGCCTGGGGCCCTTGTCACCGGCGGCTTCCCGGGCGATTTGCACCGTCAGCTCCTGACCGGCCTTCACCAGATTTTCGATGCGGGGGACATTTCCCTTCATCAGAACCGGGTCCCCATTTGCATCATAGCAAAGGGCATGCGCATCCCGGGCATGGAGATACCCGGCATACGGCAGACCGATTTCAACAAAGGCCGCCTGCATGCCAGGCAGCACCTGCGTCACCTTGCCGCGGTATATGCTGCCCATTTGTCCGTGGGCTGCGTCGCGTTCCGTGAAATATCCGACGGTCTCGCCGTCTTCCAGCACCGCAAGCCGGATGGCGTCGTCTCCGACATCCAGCAATATGTCCTGCGTCATTCATTCACTCCCATGCGGTTTCAGGATACGGGCACGCCACAGGCGCGCGGATCTGTCGGTTCAACCCATTCATTGTCCATGGACGCATACAGTTCCTCGCGATGCATGGCTCGAATCTGAAAGGTTCTTGACACAAGATGCTGCCAGGCCTCCATGAACAGGTCGGGACGCAGATTGTCGTTGGCACCGGCACTCAGAAAGGCTTCAAGCAGCCATTCTCCGTCGACTTTCGCAACAGCTGCACTGAAGACAAGCGGGCGCACATTGACTTCGTGCAGACCCTTCTTGCCTTTCTTCATCACAGGAACAGACTCCGCGTCGATCAGCCTCTGCAGCAGATCCTGCATCTCATCCGCCGAGATCTGCCGCTCGGAACGAAAAAGGACCCAATACCGCGCCGCACCGATGCGGAGCATGATATTCTCATTGGTGGCCACGGGCACAGCCGCCAGAATCTTCATTCCCTGCGGGAGGGATCGATTCATCGTCTGCAGGAAGAGGTCCGGCGCGACCTCGCGCTCCAGCTCCACATCTGCGTATTCGGATCCGCTTGTGAGGCCCATGGCCATCGGCAGCCCGAATACAAGCTTCATCCGTGGATTGAAGCCCTGGCTGTGCGCAACCGGCAGCCCGGACCGCCGCAGGGTTCGTTCAAAAAGCCGCAGCATGTCCAGATGGGCGATGTATTTCAGGGTGGCGTCCCGGCTGAACCGGAAACGGATGCCAAATGACACGGTCATGCCTCCTCAATGGGGTGTCTGTGTCCCAGCGCATTCAGCGCGGTGTCTTCGGGCAGATGCCTGCGCCGTAGGATGCGGCGCCGCATCCCATGCAGCCATTGGCGCAATTCCGGGTCAGTTCGGCCTGTGTCGCCTTCTCCAGCTCGCTTGTCAGAAAGGCCCGGGTGACACCCATATCAATGTGGTCCCACGGCAGCACTTCTTCCACGGGACGACGGCGGTTCGCATAAAACGCCGGATCGAGCCCGTTGTCCGCCATCGCCTTCATCCAGACACTGTACCGGAAGTGTTCCCGCCAGCTGTCGAATCGGCATCCCCCGCGCCAGGCATCCAGAATCACCTTGCCCAGCCGCCTGTCCCCCCGAGCAAGCACGGCTTCGAGAAAACTAGTCTCATTGTCGTGCCAGCTGAGTTCCACGCGACGTGAAATCTGACGGAGCTTTTCGCGCAGGAATTGCTGCTTCTGCTGCATCTGGGCCATGGTGTCCTGCGGTTCCCACTGGAACGGCGTGAACGGTTTCGGTACGAAGGTGGCTGCACTCAACGAGATCTTCATCCCCCGGAACACGCTTCCGTCCGCCATGCCCCGGCAGGTGTCCACCACGCGGAAGGCAAGATTTGCGATGGCTTCCACGTCCTCCATCGTTTCCGTCGGAAGTCCCAGCATGAAGTAAAGCTTCACGCTGCTCCATCCGCCCGCCACTGCCAGACAGACGGACTGAATGAGGTCCTCGTCCGTCACGCCCTTGTTGATGACATCGCGGAGCCGTTGGCTTCCTGCCTCAGGGGCGAAGGTAAGACCGCTCTTGCGTACCTTGGAAACACGCTCCATCAGGTTCAGGGAAAAATTGTCCACGCGCAGGGAGGGCAGCGCCAGGCTGACCTTCTGGTCGTCCGTCACCTTCAGCAGGGCATCCGTCAGTTCGGAAAGCCCGGAGTAGTCGCTGGTGCTGAGGGACATCAGGGAAACTTCCTCATACCCCGTTTGACAGATGGAACGGGTCGCGATTCCGGTGAGGTTTTTGACGGACCGCTCCCTGACCGGACGGTAAATGATGCCGGCCTGGCAGAAGCGGCAGCCCCGGATGCAGCCGCGGAACAGCTCGAGCATGATGCGGTCATGCACGGTCTGGGTAAACGGAACAATAATGTTCTCCGGAAACGGTACGGCATCCAGGTCCTTCACAATGCGGCGGCGAATGGACGCCGGTGCACAAGCACGATTCGGAACAATGGAAAGCAGTGTTCCGTCTTCCTGGTGGCTTGGGGCATAGAAGGAAGGGACATAGACGCCTTCAATGGCGCAGACGCTTTCCAGATAGGCTTCACGCGATGCGCCGCTCTTCTTCCAGGCGACATGGGCATCCACCAGTTCGCCGATCACTTCTTCCCCTTCGCCGATGACGAAGAGATCGATGAAATCGGCCAGCGGTTCGGGATTGACGGCACAGGGTCCTCCCGCCATGACAAACGGATCGGAATCGCCGCGTTCGGAGGAAAGCACCGGAATGCCGCCCATGTCCAGCATGTCGAGGATGTTTGTATAGCTCATTTCATACTGCAGGGTGAAGCCGACCAGGTCGAATTCCCGCAAAGGCGTGCATGTTTCCAGAGAGAACAGCGGGATGTTCTCGGCACGCATCTTTTCCGCCATGTCCGTCCAGGGAGCGAAGACCCGCTCGCAGTAGGTATCTTCCCGCAGATTCAGGACGTGGTAAAGAATCTTCATGCCCAGATGGGACATGCCGACCTCATAGGTGTCCGGAAAGCAGAATGCGTAACGCACCTGTACCGCCTCCGGATCCTTGCGGACCATATTGAGTTCATTACCGGTATAACGGGCAGGCTTTTCCACGGACAACAGCATTGCGTCATCCAATTCTATCTTCATCAAACAATCGGGATGCCATGCGGCATCCCGTCCTCCATTTTCATCACTGGGCCATCAACCATGATACCCGATTTTCCGGGAAATGACAAGGTTGTGCGGCACTATGACATCAATGCCAGCGTTGCCAGCCAGATGATCAGGATATGGACAGGGTAGAACGCATAAAACACATGCTTCCATTTCCCGGGCTTCGGCTCCGGGAGATTCATCCACATCAGGGGAATCGCCGCCACGCAGAGCAGCTGGACAGGATGCATATGCGCCCATTTGACGAATGCAAGGGTAAGTGCAAACAGGGAACCCATCAGCAGAAAACGGGGAAGCGCCTGCTTCGCGATTGGAATGGAAGGACGCGCTTCCCGACCTTCTCCGACAGGAAGCAGGTGCGCCCATCTGTCGAATACAGAAAAGAGCAGGACACATGCCACCCCGTAAAACCCATAATCCGTTTTGATGAATTCGGCAAACCATGCCAGTCCCAGCGCTCCCGCCCAGGCAGTTGCCTGCAGGGTCCAATGGCGCGCACGCGTCATCTCGATCAGACGGAGACCAAGAAGCGCGAGCAGGAACGTGAACAGGACATTCGTCCCTTTCAGGAAGGAAACGGGGTCCGACAGGGATGCGCCATGGAACAGCAACGCAAAGGGGATTTGTGATAGAACCGCCCATCCGGCCATTCGGCCCATATACCGCCAAGGGCTGCGCGTGCGGCGATGACCGACCGCCAGGTAGCAGGCGAAAAGCGGGAACGCGATCCGTCCGATTACCCGAAGCCAAAGCATGCCTGGAAAAAATGCATACCCGATGTGGTCGATGAGCATGGTCAGGCAGGCGATGAGCTTCAGCATCCCGGCTTGTTTTTCGCCTCGAATTCCTTCATGAAGGCGACCAATGCCTCCACACCCGCAAGCGGCATCGCATTGTAAATGCTGGCCCGCATGCCGCCCATGGTGCGATATCCCTTCAAATTGGCCATTCCGAGTGCATCGGCCTCTTTGGCAAACTTCTTGTCCAGGTCCTCGCTGCCGGTTGCGAAAGTGACATTCATGAGGGAACGGTCCTTTTTCTCCACCAGGCCCTTGTACAGGGTTGAGGAATCGATGGCCGCGTACAGCAGCGCGGCTTTTTCCTCGTTGGCCTTCTGAATGGCCGGAATCCCCCCCTGGGCCTTGATCCATTCAAAAACCAGTCCGCACAGGTAGATGCTGTAGCAGGGCGGTGTGTTGTACAGCGAGCTGTTGTCCGCATGGATGGCGTACTGGAGCATCGTGGGCACCCAGGGTTCCGTCTTGCGGATCAGATCGTCCCGGATGATGACGACCGTCACGCCGGCGGGACCCATGTTCTTCTGCGCACCCGCATAGATGATGCCGAACTTCGACACGTCATAGGCCTCGGACAGGATGTTCGAGGACATGTCCGCCACAACCGGCACCTTGCCGGTGTCCGGAATGTCGCAGCCGCGGATGCGTGTGCCGCACACGGTATTGTTGGTGGTCATGTGGAAATAATCCGCTTCCGGGGAGAGCATGGACACATCCACTTCGGGAATGGCACGGAATCCGTTTGCCTTGCCGGAAGCGACCGGCTGCACGGAGATGTACTTCTTGGCTTCCTGAAATGCCTTCTCGGACCAGTTTCCCGTGATCCAGAAATCGGCCTTGCCGGAATTCTTCAGGTTGAGCGGAATCATGGAGAACTGCAGGTGCGCGCCTCCCTGAAGAAACAGGACCTTGTAGTTTTCCGGAATGCCCATAATCTCGCGCAGGTTCGCTTCGGCCTTGTTCTGAATGTCTTCGTACCATTTCGAACGGTGGCTCATCTCCATGACGGACATGCCCGAACCCTTGTAATCAAGCATTTCGGATGCCGCCTGATGGAGGACGGGTTCCGGAAGGATGCCGGGACCTGCTGAGAAATTGAATGACCTGGCCATATTGTCCTCTCCATTCCCGGTGCTGCAGGAAAGGCATGGATGCCTTCGCTGCAGACGCCTGTGACGCCGTTCGCCGTTTCCAGCCGCAGGCTGTTTTTTGTGGATATTTTAACACAGTTGGATGAACCTGTCCAATGCGCGGGAAATGAGATCGTTCAGCCTCCCAGACGGATGCAGGACTTGCGGACAACCAGTTCGCCGGTGAACTCCGCCATCACGGCTGCCGCTTCTCCCTGCGACACCCGGATGACTTCCTTCGCCAATGCGGAAAGCATGCCGTCGAAATCCTCGCGGAATGTGGTGAGCGGCGGATCCGACGTGGCACTGCGCATGTGGTCGTCGATGCCGATGACGGATACATCCTCCGGAACACGATGGCCCGCCTCCCGAAGCGCCCGGATTGCGCCGAAGGCAATGGAGTCGTTGGCGCAGCAGATGGCGGTGGGCAATCTGACGCTGCGGTCCAGCATGGTTTTCATGGCATCGTACCCCGAGGCTTCCGAAAATCCGTTGTGACCCACCCAGGCCGGTTCCAGCAGCAGGCCGTTCCGACGGAGACCTTCCGCAAAGCCCTCGTATTTCTGCATGCCGCTGTATCGGAGGATGTCTCCGTTGATCAGTCCGATATCATGATGACCGAGTTCGACAAGGTAATCCACCGCGCGTGCAGACGTTTCACTGTCAAAATTGATGATGACGCGGTTTTCCGCCTTTGTTCCGTCCACACCGTAATCGAACAGCCCGACCACAAAGCCCTCCTCCACCAGTTCCTCGATGAAAGGCTCCCGGCTGTTCAGGCCGATGAAAATCCCGCCGTCGATGCGTTTCTGCTGATACAATTCCCTTACGGTGCGCGTGTTTTGCGCTTGCAGCAAATCCGGCACGACGCATGTCAGTATGTGATAACCCTGGGATGCGGCGTTTTCAATGATGGTGACGATGATGTACTCGGCCAGAAAATCCTCGGCGATGCGGCCGCGGGATATCCAGAAGAGTCCCAGTGTTTTGGTCGGTTTGCCCTTGAGCACCTGCGCGGAATGATTCGGTACATAACGGTACCGATCGATGACCGCCATCACTTTTTCATGTGTTTCCTGCGGCACATTCTTGTAACCGTTCACAACCCGGCTCACCGTGCTTCGGGACACGCCGGCCAGCCGTGCGATTTCAGTGCTGTTGATCTCCTTCTTCATCCGTCCGTCTTCCCCTCCGACCCTGTCTGTGGGCAGCGACGGTCCGATTCCGGCCTTCATCTGTTCACACGTGTCAGACACAATTGTATTGAAGTGCGGAACGGCTGTCAATTCAAGGGCGACCGGCCTGCAGGAAAGAGTTCACGCCTTGCCGACGGGTATTCGGCTGTGATACGCTTCATGGAGTTCCGGATGCATCCGGCGCCGAAGGAGGAACAACATGTACAAGGCTTCCGACAGACGGTATGTCGACATGAAATACAACCGCTGCGGCCGCAGCGGCCTGCTGCTGCCCATGATATCCCTCGGGCTGTGGCAGAACTTCGGCGGGGTCAACCAGTTCGAAAACAGCCGCGCCATGCTGCGCCGCGCATTTGACCTGGGCATCACCCACTTCGATCTGGCCAATAATTACGGGCCGCCCGCAGGCAGCGCCGAACTGACATTCGGACAGGTCCTGAAGGAAGACTTCAAGCCCTGGCGCGACGAGATGGTCATCTCCACGAAAGCGGGATATGACATGTGGCCGGGTCCTTACGGCAGCTGGGGTTCAAACAAATACCTGACGGCCAGCCTGGACCAGAGTCTGCAGCGCATGGGGCTGGACTATGTGGATATTTTCTATCATCACCGCCCGGACCCGGCCACCCCGCTGGAGGAAACCATGGGCGCCCTGGACCGCATGGTCCGTCAGGGAAAGGCTTTGTACGTCGGCATATCGAATTACAGACCCGCTGAAGCGGAACGCGCCATCGGCATGCTGCGAAGCCTCGGAACCCCCTGCCTGATCCACCAGCCCCGGTATTCGATGCTCGATCGCTGGGTGGAGGAAGGCCTGCTGGACCTGCTCGAAACGGAGGGTGTCGGTGCCATCGCCTTTTCCCCGCTGGGCAAGGGCATGCTGACGAATCGCTATCTGGATGGCATCCCTGCGGATTCACGCGCAGGAGGACCTTCCGTGTTTCTTCGCCCGGAAGATCTGACCGATGCCCTGCTGGAGAAGATCCGCAGACTCCATGACATCGCCGGAGTCCGTGGACAATCCCTGGCCCAGATGGCACTTGCCTGGGTACTGCATGAACCCCGCATCACCTCCGTTCTGATTGGGGCCTCCCGTGTCTCGCAGATTGAGGATTGTGTGGCGGCTCTCGTCAATCTGGCCTTTGATGAAGCGGAACTTGCCGAGATTGAAAGCATTCTGGCCTGAACTGCCGGAAAGAACCGGAACCCGGCTCCCATGACAAAAGGATAAAGCAGAAAAAACCCGCAAGCAGCCTGAAAACTGCTTGCGGGTTTTTTCGTCATGGCGGAAGGGAATTCACGACATCGGCTTTCCTCATCGCTCCCGAATCATGCCAAATGCAGTCCAGGGCCAGATGGCCGGCGGATCCGCCACGAAGCGCATGCGCTTCCCGGTTACCGGGTGATCGATTTCCATGACGGAACACCACAGGGCGATACCGGTGCCGGGTTCCGTATTGTTTCCATATCTCGCATCTCCGACAATGGGGTGTCCGATGCCGGCCAGCTGGACGCGTATCTGGTGTGGCCGGCCTGTCTGCAGCTTGACCCGCATCATGGACATCCCGTTCTGGTGGGCCAGGACTTCGTAGTCCAGCAAAGCTTCCTTGGCGCCCGGCGTGTTTTGGGAAACGCGGCTCACATTGCGGGTCCGATCGTCCTTCAGCAGAAAATCGCGGAGCCGGTCCGACGGCTGGGCCGGAACCCCATGGACCACGGCCCGGTAGATCTTGCCGGTTTCCTGGTCCCGTATCTGGGCGGACAGACGGGAAGCGGCCTTGGAAGTCTTCGCGAACACCATGACACCCCCGACCGGACGGTCCAGCCGATGAACGATGCCAAGGAACACATTCCCCGGTTTGTCGTACTTTTCCTTCAGCCAGGCCTTCAAGGCTTCCTGCAGATCGGGATCCCCGCTCTCGTCGGCCATG
The DNA here is from genome assembly GCA_020047785.1 of Clostridia bacterium. GTDB lineage: Bacteria > Bacillota > Clostridia > DSM-8532 > DSM-8532 > JAEWSN01. The sequence goes on along the minus strand of JAIFNI010000256.1, from coordinate 781 downwards.
ATGGGCATGTTGCGCGGTTTGACGACCACCAGCAGGTGATTGTCCTCATAGAGTACGTCTGGATTCATGATTTTCCCCCTTCAAGGGACGCACGGATGAAATCGGCGAACAACGGGTGCGGGCGGTTCGGCCGTGACTTGAATTCCGGGTGGAACTGGACGCCGACAAACCACGGATGATCCGGCAATTCGACGATTTCCACGAGCCGTTCGCTCGGGGAAAGACCGGTGATGTGCAGGCCGTTTGCCTGCAGCAGTTCCCGGTAGTGGTTGTTGAATTCATACCGATGGCGGTGACGCTCATAGATGAGTTCACTGCCGTAGACACTCCTGGAGACGGAACCGTCGGCCAGCCTGCAGGGATAAAGGCCAAGCCGCATGGTGCCGCCCATGTCCTCGATGTCCCGCTGCTCGGGCATCAGGTCGATGACGGGATGGGCACTGTTCTTGTCGAATTCGGTCGAATTGGCCCCCTCGAGATGCACGGCATTCCGGGCGAACTCAATGACCGCCATCTGCATGCCGAGACAGATTCCGAAAAACGGCACTTTGTTTTCACGCGCATATCGTACCGCTATGATTTTTCCCTCGATGCCGCGATCGCCAAACCCGCCAGGAACCAGAATGCCATCGACACCGCTCAGTTTTTCCGCGGCATTTTCCTGTGTGATGTCCTCGGAACTCACCCAGTCGATCTCCACCTCCGCGCCATTTGCGATTCCCCCGTGCCGGAGCGACTCCGCCACGCTGAGATAGGCATCGCGCAGTTCCACATACTTGCC
>JAIFNI010000086.1 GCA_020047785.1 Clostridia bacterium | reverse complement strand
TTTCATGGAAGCCTGTGAGGCCGCCCTGTCGGGTCGGGCAAGAGGAGCGAATCATCATGGAAAAGAGTTCCGTCATTCCTGTCATGAACGCGAGAAACATTTTCGGCGCGGAAATCCAGTATTTCCGCACAGAGCCGCGTTATTGGAAAACGCTGCTGCAGCAGTTCAAGGATACCGGCCTGCGCTGCGTGACCACCTATGTACAATGGGGAACCCATCTGGTGGGCGCTCCGGATGAAGCCCATCCCGCCGGAATTCTCGATTTCACCGGAGAAACCGACCCCAAACTGAACCTGCTCCTGTTTCTTGACCTGGTGGAAGAGCTCGGGCTCGATCTCAATTTCCGCTGCGGACCCTTCTGCTGCAATGAAATGGTTCATGGCGGCTACCCGCCGTGGCTTGTGCTGGGTGACCCGAATCTCATGGTCTGGAACAACCAGAACCGAACCACCCAGGGTTATTGGATCGGCAGACAGGAAGGGAGCCAACCCAGCTATCTGCACCCGGAATACCTTGCCTGGTGCGCCCGCTGGATCCGGGAAGTGGATCGCATCATCGTACCGCATCTGCGCAGCAACGGCGGATGCATCACCATGGTGAACCTGGACAACGAAGTCAGCTACATCGTGCAGGACGGCATGCTGTCCAGCGATTACAATCCAGTCAATGTGGGTCGCGGAGGCTTTTACCACCAATTTCTTCAGGAAAAGTACGGGCATGTTTCCCACGTGCCATATACTGGAAACGTCCCGTTTGCGGGCAACTCGTCCAAAGGAAATGCTGTCTTTAAAGACAATTCCTTCGCCGTAAACACCTCGACTTCAGTCAATCCCTCCACGGAACGCACCATTGAGGACATCGTCCCTCCCCGCGCGATCCCGGATTCCATGGACGACAACGCGGCCTGGTATCTGGACTGGATGAACTTCAAGCAATGGTGCATGGGCCGCTATCTCGAAGCGCTTCGCCGCATGCATGAGGAGAACGGGGTTCGGGAAGTCCTGTTCATGACGAACTTCAATCCGCATCTGCCGGAGGGGATTCCCACACGCATGCCTGAATTCGAGAAGGCAACCGGCGGCATCGTGGGGTACGATTTCTATCGGGGGACCTTCCTGAGCTACTCCGGATATCAGAGCATGGCGCGTGTGCTGAAGCTCATGAACGCAAGCCTGGCGTTCACCTGGTCGGCGGAATTCATGGCCGGCACCTGGAACAAAGTCCTCGAAAGTCGGGTCAGTGACGACCACATGCGTTTCATGGCCCGCTGCGCGCTGGCCCACGGCTGCAAGGCCCTCAGCTGGTTCATGTTCCACGACAGGGACTGCTGGGGAGATTCCCCCGTATCCAGTCACGGGCACAGAAGGCCCAGTTGGGAAGTCCTGCGTGAAACGATTGCGCTCTGCTTCGAGAAAATCAACGGCTGGGACAGTCTGAAACCGCTGACCGACGTCGCCGTGCTTTACGACCCTGTGCAGCACCTGCATACGGGTGTCGGGGATCCCATGCCATGCAACGATCAGCTGGTTCATGTCGGAACCCCTTCACTCGCGGGCATTCAGGCCGGCGTTGCCACGCGGGAATACATCGGCCTGTTCCGCTTGCTGGAACACACAGGCGCACAACCGGGTGTTGTGGACCTGCTGGCCAAGCCCGAGATTCTTGACTCCCATCAGACAGCCTTTTTACCGGGCAGTCCGATCATGGAGCAGGCGGTCAACCAGATGCTGCTCCAGTGGGTGACGGCAGGCGGCAGGCTTTATGTAAGTGGCACGCTGCCTGGGATGGATGAACGCGGCGGATCGCTGTGTTTCCTGAACCTCTCTCCATCATGCTTCTCCTCAACTTCTTCGGATGCCCTATCCGGCGTTGTGGAGATACCGGTAGGGAAAGGAATCCTTGTCTGGCATCCGGAGACCCTCTGTGCGGAGACGGATGCGGAGGAGGATTCCCTGGAATCCCTTGCAACCCTGACTCATTGGTTATCCCAATCCGGCGTCACACCCCATGTGCGCATCAAACCGGAAGCCCAGGTTTCCTGGGTGGACTGGCGGAAAACCGGAGGCGGCCACCAAGAATATGTCCAGCCCCGAAACCTGGGCAGTGCCATTCTGCAGCAGGCGCCCGACGGGGAGCGGATTCTGTTCGTGCTCAACCATTATCCGGATGCAGTCCGGTTCATCCTTCACTTCCAGCAGGCTCCCACCTCGCTGGAAGACCTCGATACCGGGGAATCCCATCCTGTTGTAAACGGAACCGTCACCGTCGACATGGACCGCAAGTGTGCATCCGTCTTTCGAGTTATTTAGCCGACTCAGGCAGTTCGGCCGGTTCGGAAGGGTCCGGATTGGCCGGATTCGAATCGGAAGGAACCGGTTCGGACGGATCCGGATAGGTCGGACAAGGGGGAACCATGATCCATCGAAATATGGAATTCTTCAATGTGGCAGAAATCGAGACTGTTTCCGGTTCCTCCGCTGTGAAGTTCCATCGTTTCCCGGAGGAAGTCAGGAACTGTCTTGGACTTGGACGAAGTTCCTTCGGCAGATACGTGGCCGGCATGACCACAGGCTGCGAGCTTCGGTTTGTCACGGAAGGGGACCGGGTTTCGATTTCCGTGTCTTCCCAGGAGGCTGAGGGAGAAATTCTGGTTTTCAGGGGTGATTTTTTCCATTCCATCCATACGCTTCCGGCCGGATTGGTCAAGACCATCCAACTGACGGACCCTGCAGGTTTCGGAAAACTGCGGCCGGAGGTGCTGCAGCAAGGCGCTTTTTCTCCGAATGTTTGGCGGATTTTATTCTGCCACGACTTTACCGGCCTCTTTCACGGCATCCAATCATTCGGATTTGCCATACGCCCTCCCGCTCCGACGGAAGTGCCAAAAAACAGATGGCTGGCGTATGGCTCGTCCATCACACATGGTGCGGGCGCACAGCTGCATACCAACAGCTGGATCATGCAGGCTGCGGGCATATTGGGTGTCGATGTGCTGGACAAGGGGATGGGGGGATCCTGTTTCTGCGAGCCGGACATGGCGGAATATCTGGCCGAATCCGGTGCCAGGGGGGAATGGGATTTCACGACCCTCGAGCTGGGGGTGAACATGCGGGGACACTTCAGCCCGGAAGAGTTTGAACAGTATGCAGGTTTTCTAGTCCATCGCATCAAGGAACTGAATCCGGACAAACCGCTCTTCCTGATCACTTCCTTTCCCAATGCCGCGGGAAACAGTTATGAATATTCGGCGGATGCCCGAAATGAAGCCTGTTTCAATCAATCGCTCAGAAACCTGCAGAAAAGCCTGCAGGACTGCCAGGTGCACTTGATCGAGGGGGACAAGGTGCTGGATCGCTTCTCCTTGCTGTCCTGCGATCTCATTCACCCCTCCGCCAACGGGCACATTGCCATGGGCCGCAATATGGCCGGCATGCTGGCAGGCATCTTGTACTGAAGGACGCGGAACCTCATGTTGACTGCCACGAATAACGATTCGCGCATGTGATACAATGAAGCGACATGCGGTTTTCTTTTCTTGCGCATCCAGCATATCCAGGCATCCAGCCGTCCCGCAGATGAGGTGTCTTTATGACCCGAAAAAACAGGAAACCCGTTGCCGTTCTGCTTTCATTTCTTCTCGCCTTTCAAACGCCGATATATGCTGCAGCAGCCCCTTCGGGCCTGCCGATTCAGGAGTCAACGCCTTTGGGCAGCACCCTGATCATCACGCGTCCTACGCCGACCCCCACACCGGGCCGTGGCCTGATCATTCTCCTGCCCACGCCAACCCCCATCATCATCAATGGCGGATGGACCGTGGCTTCCCCCACCCCGGCCCCAGATCTGACAATACGCGGGAATCCGCCTGTTCAAACGGATCCGGCGGCAGGAAGCGGAACGGATCCAAACGATGGTGCCCCCGGCACAGCCGTCGGCACCGTTGAACCGGAGATCCTTCCGGCAGACCCGGAATCCCTCACCGAACTCACGTTGCATGCCGCGAAATATCCACCGGATCACCCGAGTTTCACCCAGGATTATCCCATGGAGTCAATGGTCTTTGTCGATTGGAACACCGCGGCGAAGAAATGGAATTTCCGTTGGGATGTCCCGACCGGTTCAAATGACGATGTCCTCGGCCTCTCAAACAGTTTTCACTATCTGTGGCAAGTCTCTTCCATGCCCTTTGACAGCAGCTTCCCCCTGGCGGAGTACCCGCCCGGCTATATCACCAACGGGCCGTTGAATGCGGACAATCATACCTTCACCATTGACTTCGCGAAGTTTGCACCAAGTCGGGAAAAAATCACACAGAAACCGGTCTCGGAACCAACCAAAACAGTCGTCAACCAATCCTTCCTCAGCAGACTGACCACGCTCACAAACCCGACAGGCGGCATGAAGTTGAGCCTGTACGCCAGCAGCATCAAAAAGAATACCGCACGGGTAACCGCACAGCTTGCTTTGAGTGCCAAGACGCCCAAAACCAATGCTGCCGCACAAAACCTCGCAACCTTGACCGCTGCCGGGAAAACACCGGACTATCAGCAGGTCATGGAGGCCATCGGGCTTAAACAGACCCTTTACAAGTATTACATCCGGGTAGTCGGATACAATGCCATGGGGAAAACGGCTGCCGTCTCTTCCAACCAGATGCTGGTCACCTATGGCGACCCCTTCTATGACGGAACGCTGACCCCCGAACCGCTTGGCATGTTCACCAAGCCCGGTGAAAACGCCGATACAGGCGCATCTGATTTCATCACCATGAGCTGGGATGCGGCAAAGACCGCGCAGAAAGCCTATGTGGAGGCCCCTCTTGCCCAGCCGGACGGTTATGGGTATTCGTGGTTCCAGTTCACGACAGCGAAACCCTCAGTGGATGCCAAAGGCCTCTTCCAGCCGGATGGCCTCGTGAACACCTATGCAGCCAACCGCCTGCTTTCCGGCACTTATTCCGGCACCCGCGTTTCCACCACCTTGAATTTCGCGGGTCTTCTGCCGGTCAAAACAGCACTCGGCACAAAAGGAATCACACTTTACCTGCGCGGCATCCATGTCTATCCCGACTACGACCGTCCGGGCCATGCGAATCTGACCTTGTCGGATCCGATGAATCTGCATTACGGCCCCAACACCTCCGATGCTGCCAATGAGGCCATGAAGCTGGATGTGGACATCGGAACCCCCGCCGTCCGCATCACGGCGTATTCCCCTCCGTATGACGGAAGCCAGCCGAAAGACCATGCCCTTGTGGTGAGATCGCCTCTTCTTGGGGGATTCACCGATCTCAAGGCGGGACAGCAGGTTCGCATATCCCAACTGAAGGATATCGCGGAGGACCGTGCCCGCAGCGCACCCTGGTATGAGCAGTTTCTGGACGGCATGGCCTTTTTCTTCACCTCGATGGTCAACGCCATCAATTCCGTTTCAGGCGCTTGGGCTTCCATTCAGGCATATGCCGTGCAGGCCATGGCGCAACTCGGTATTCCGCCGGTGGTCGGCGGGCTGCTGCTGAATGCGGCGCTGACGGCACTCGGCGTTCCTCCGACACTGCCAAATCTGGACAGCATCACCTCCGGCAGTCTGTCCGCGATGATCGTGGACCAATCCGGCGGGTGGATCCCGAAGGATGTTGCGGACAAGATGAGCAATTCCGTCCTCAAACAGGCCAAAGAAACGCTTGACAGGCCCATATCCGGTCTTCCGGAAGAGATCGGCTCCCTCAACGGATGCCTGAAGTCGGATCCGGCATTCATCTGGCGGCCGGCCACCATCACGCTGGAATTGAAGAACACGTCCATCACCCGCATGCCGTCCGGGGAGTTCAACCTGGGGGCCACCGGGTTTCAGACTGAACGCATTCCCTATCCCTCGCTCGATCCCGGTAAATCCCTCACACTGACCGTTCCGCTGACTGAAACAACCAAATTCACCATCAAGGACGGCGAAAAGAAAATCAGCCGGTCGGCCTGGAGCATCGGTACACCGATTTCCGCCACGGTGTCCAATTTCCAGCCGGTATTACCCACCCAGCAGAATCTGTCCACCGAATACGGCCTGCCTGCCACCATGCTGTTGGTGCGTTACCATGAACTCCAGAACCTGACCCAGGTGAACCAGCTGTTCGGCGCGTATGACAAGGAATGGAAGTCCGTCAACCCGCGCTTCCCGACCATTTTGTATGTCGCAACCCCTGCAGGCAATCGCACAGGAAAGACCGACGGTACGCGTACCAATCCGTTCACCTCTCTTCAAGCGGCCATCAATGCCGCGCAATCCGGTGATGCCATTGTTCTGCTGCCGGGCATTCATGAATCCGACCCGCTCACCCTCACCAAGGCCTATTTCACCCTCGCCGGATATGGTCCTGGAACCGCCTTGCGCGGCAGAAAGAATACGTCTCTATCCATCGTTGCATTGAACACCCCCTGCACGGTTCTTTCCGGATTCACCTTGTTCGGCAGCATCAATATCAGCGGGACAGATATGAAATATGCCGCTGTGAAAAATATGGTCATCACACAATCCGACGGCCCCGGCCTTACCATCGGAGATTTTGTGCGCGTTTCAGACTGTGTGGTCTCCAACACCGGAAAGAAGTTTCCAAAGGAAGGAGACGGCATCCGCCTGCTGTCCAATGATGCCACCCTTCGGAACTTCAATGTGAATTCAGTTCCAGGCAACGGCCTGTTTCTGAAATTCGCAAAACTGGGCTATTACTCGACCGCGCCTGATGTTTCGAACGGCATGATTCTTGGATGCGGGCAGAATGGCATTCTTCTGGATCATGCCGATACGGCTCTCATTGAAAACGTCGCCGTGCGGAACACAGACCTGGCCGGGGTAGGCTTTATCGGCAGCGACCATCCGCAGCTGCGTCATTGCACCATCCTGGACACGGCAAAAAAAGGGTACGGCCCTGTCACCTTCTATGCGTCCGATAAGGCTTCCGTAACCAATCAGCTTGAGATTTACGGGCAGGAGGCGGAACAGAAATATCCGTTCCTGGTGAACTGCATCATCGCCCAGGTGGCCGTCACCACAGGAAACCTGCTGCAGGTCAACTACACGCAAGGGAAGGAAAGCCTCGCGAGTAAACTTCCTCCGCTGTTGGACCAGAATGTCTATTTCATGAAAACCGGAACTGTAGGCTTTTACGATGGACGCCCCACGGAACTGCGGGGTTGCACGACATATGATGCATCCCTCGAGGGAAAAAGCACCGCATGGCTACCCTATACGTCCCTGACCTGGCAGAATTGGACGGACGACACCGAATCGATCATTCAGAATCCGGCGCTGGATGCGTATGGTCGAACGACGGTTGTGGCCTTGAAAGGGTATGGGGTGCAGTGAGTCTTGTTTCCGGAAGGTCACACGGAAGGCTTTGCCCTCTGTAAAACGGCAATCCTGCAGACAGGCCGGTGCGAAAAGGAGCGCGACCATGTTGGAGACGATTCAGAAAAACTGGTACAAAACGAGCTTCCGGCGCAACCTCGTCGATATGCACATCGATGATTGGAATGAGGCGTTTCTCTCCAAGTTCGATCCGCAGGCGTATTATGACTGTCTGAAGGCGGGACGGATCAAGAGCCCGATGCTCTATCTTCAGTCCCATGTCGGCCTGTGCAACTGGCCGACTGCGAGCGGAAAGATGCATGCCGGGTTTCGGGGCGAGAACAAGATGCGCAGACTCGTCGACCTGTGCCATGATGGCGGCATGGATGTCGTCGGTTATTACAGCCTCATCTACAACAACTGGGCCTACAAGCAGCATCCGGAATGGCGCATGCGCCACGCAGACGGAAGTGATTCACGCAGCCGCGGTATGCCAGGCTTCATGCAGGGGGGCCGTTACGGTTTGGTCTGTCCGAACAATCACGACTACCGCCGTTTCGTCTTTGTTCAATTGGCGGAACTGCTCGAAGCCTACCCCATCGAAGGTATTTTCCTGGATATGACCTTCTGGCCTCAGCTCTGCTACTGCGACCTTTGCACAAAGCGGTTCCGCGAGGAAACCGGCCATGATATTCCGACCCGCGTCGATTGGGCCGATCCCGTCATGCAGCTGTTTCAGCAGAAGCGTGAAGCCTGGCTGACTGAATTCGCACGCGTCGTGTCGGCGGAACTCAACCGCCTCCAGCCCAATCTGACCATCGAACACCAGCTGTCCACGATTCAACAGCATTGGAAATTCGGTGTGGTGGAAGGTATCTGTGACGCAAGCGATTATGCAGGCGGCGACCTCTATGGGGGTCATCAGCAGGAGGCATTCACCTGCAAACTCTATTATGAACTCTCAAAGAACCAGCCCTTCGAGTATATGACTTCCCGATGCGATCCCGGGCTATTTGACCATACCACCACCAAGTCCGCGGATTCGCTGCGGCTGCATAACCTGCTGACAGCGGCGCACCATGGGGCAATGCTTTTCATCGATGCCATCGATCCGGTGGGCACATTGAATCCAAAGGTCTATGAGGCAATCGGGAAAGTCTTTGGGGAAAGCATGCCATATGAAAAATATATGGTCGGAAAGATGGTGGCTGATACAGCCATCTACTTCAGTCTGAACTCCAAGATGAACATCCTTGCCAATCCGGATGAGGATGATTGCAGCAATCCCCAGCTCGATTCAGCTATCGGAGCGGCCATTGCGCTGTCCACGCACCGATTTCTGCACACCGTCATTCCCAGCAGCCACCCGGAAAGAATTCAGGATAAAAAAGTCGTCATCCTCTGCGAAGCCGCCTTCCTGACCGATGAGGAAATTGAAGGATTCGAAGCGTATGTCACAGGGGGCGGAAATCTGCTGATTACCGGGAATACGGCACCGGCACTCGCAAAAAGGCTTCTGGGAATCGAGATCCAGGGCATCACGGACGAAGTGATCACCTATATTGCTCCGACGCCATCCGGTCTGGCTCTTTTTGGAGATCAGTACACGGCAGATTATCCGCTTGCCGTGCAGAACGTACAGTTGAAGGCTGAAAATCCGAGGGGAAACACGGTTCTTGCCACCATCACGCTGCCTTGGACGAATCCAACCAACAAATCAGTC
>JAIFNI010000316.1 GCA_020047785.1 Clostridia bacterium | reverse complement strand
GATACAGGCGAATGTCCGCCACACCGGCGGCCTGCAGCTCGGAAACGGCATGGTCTCCATCCTTCGTGGCAACCGTGAATCCTTTCAAGGATTCGACCCCGCTGATGCCGGAAATGTTGCGGTCGAAGAAGATGCAGGTATCCACTTTCGCGTAGGGGCTGGAAAAATCATAAAGGAGATCCCGTTCCGGATTGAAGAACATCGTGTCAATCACATCGGCCCGTCCGGCCTCCATCTCGGCCTGGGCAGCGGACCAGTCCATGCCGTCCACCGTCACCCGAATACCGGTCCGTTTTTCGAACAGGTGCCAAAGGTCGATGCTGATTCCCTGAAGATTGCCATCCCCGTCCACAAAGGTATAGGGTGGATAGTTGTTGTCAATGACCACCCGAATGCTACGATCAGCCCCGGATGAATCGCCGGTCACAAAGACAGGCATCAGGAAGCAGCTGATGAGGATACCGATCAGAATGGCCGGAATTCGGATGGCATGTATGAAACCGTCACGATGTCTCTTCAACCGCATGCAGCACTCCGTTCATCAAATCTGTTTATGTCATACCCGGAATACCGATGCATGAATCCGAAAACAAACCGAAAAGCGTTACATGACAGAGGAGCCGGCATGTCTGTTCATGCAGCGCGCGCATGCCTGATATTGCTGCCGGCAAACAGCAGAACACCGGTCAGGGTGACCCCGGAGAGCATCAGCATCATCGCCTGCACCCCGAAAGCATCAGCCAGAAGGCCGCCGGCCATCCCGCCAATCATCATGCCGAGACCATAGGTGGCGGATGAGAAAAGCAGGAGCGCCGTAACGAGACTCTTCTCATCGACCAGCCGGTTGATGTACTGAACGGCGGAGGGCAGATACAGTCCAAAGGAAACAAACTGGAGGGTCTGGACCAGAATCAGGACGGTCGCACTGGGCGCCAGTGCCGTGGCGACACCCTTCACCACGAAAAAGAACAGGGATGCCGTGAGGAGCGTGTCATTGCGGATATGCCGTACAAAGCGATGGTGCAGCAGCATGGCCGGCACCTCGCAGAGCGCCATGACCGTCATCGCGATGCCAAGGGTGGCATTCGTGCCGCCGAGTGCTTCCATGCGGACCGGCATGAACACCATGATGGCGCCATTGCCTGCATAGAGGAGAATCAGCGAAATCAGGAACATCACGAACCTTCGGTTGCCCATCAGGGCGGATATGGCGGCAAAAGGGCTGCTCTTGATGTCGTGATGCGCCTCGCGGGCCGGAGACCGTGTGACGATGGCAATCAGGACAATCAGAGCGGCCTGCAGGGCAAACACAAACGGAATCACGCCCATTCCCGCCGCATCCAGGAGCCTGCCGAAGCCAGCCGCTGTGACGGCATAAACGAGGGAGCCGATGCCGCGCGTCAGGCTGTATCGGATGCCATGCCCCTGATTGACGAGTTTCATCGTCCAGGAATCGATGACCGGCCCCATCGACAGATAGGTCGCAGACAAAAGAAACACGATGACGCCCATCCGCACCGGCGCGTCACGTCCCAGCAGAAGCCCGAAGGCAAGCGGAACCGCCGCCGTCACATTCAGGATGAGAATGCCGCGCAGACGGCCGGACCTGTCGCAGGCCATTCCCCAGAGCGGCTGGATCAGAACGGACGCGAGGGAGGTGAGCATGGACAGGGTGCCGATGGTGATTTCCGAATAGCCGTATTGGCGGTACAGCGGAACCAGAAACGTATACAGCACACAGAAAGCAGACCAGTAAAAGCCTTGCAGGACGGAGAAGCGGAGATTGGAAGCGGTACGCGTCATGGATAACCTCGTTGCGGAAATAGCCGCGCCTCCATCATACATCAGAACCTGTCCGCCGTCACCGGTTCAGATCCACCCAGACGCCCGGCTGGCGCATTGCCTTCGCGCCTGCCTCTATCAGGGCCATCACTTCCAATGTTTCCTTTTTCGGTACACTGGATATCCCCGTCTCGAAAAAGCGCAGCATATCATCGATGAACGGGGTCCAGAAGTCCAGTGCGATTTCCTGAAGAAGACCCATGGCTTCCTGCTTGCTTTCTTCCACGGTGACAGTCTCCGGGGAGGGATTCACGGCAGGTTTCGCGGAATTTGCAGGATTTCCCTGAACGAGGATGGAAAAATCGATCCAGGGCAGATGCTGGACCACTGCCGTCCGGCCGCCCGCATAAGCAATCAGGTAGGTCGGCGATTCGGCCGGTCCCTGCATCAGGACCCGTTCCGCACCGGTTCCCATGGCCGCGGCGACCATCTCGACCTGATGCACGCCATAATTTGCCAGGACACCGGGTCCCCGCGTGGAAACAAAGCTGACCTGTTCCTGTGTCAACCCCGCAGCACGGATTTTGTCCAATTCCCCCGCATAGCGAAGGGCCGATGTCGAATACAGCGGGGTTCCATGCTTTTCCGCCAATCCGAACATCCTTTCGGCGGTAACCTTGTCGGGCGCGAAGGTCTTGTCCACATAAGTGGGTTTTCCCGACATCAGTGCCAATCGGGCCAGCGCCTCATGCTGCTCGGGATGATCCGGCGAGAGCACGATCAGGCAATCGCAGTCGGTCACCAGCGTTTCGAGCGATGCCGCATGCTGTACGCCGAACTTTTCGCACCATTGCCGCGAGGTCAGCCCTCCCTCGCGGTCTTTCGCCGCCCACGCATGGGCGATCTCGAATTTCTTCGTCCCATCCGGCATCAGATTCCTGCCGGAATCCCGTATCCAGACCGGATAGTTGTTGGCATGCCATTCGTCGAGATAGTAATCAATAAAGCCGATTTTCATCCTTTTTGCCTCCTGCGTCGCCGGATTGATCGGTCCGGGAACCTTCCAAAGAAAAAACGGCAGACAGTCCGAACCCTTCAGCGGCCCGCCTGCCTGCCGTTATGGCCGCATTGCTGCAATGCGCTTATGCCAGAACTTCCCGGCCCGTGTCGGCCGACTGGTACAAGGCGTCCATCATCTGGGCCGTCACCAGCACCTGGTCGATGTGCGAGCGGATCTTCTCGTTCTTCGCCGCGCACTTCACGAAAGCATCCAGTTCATCGTAGAACATGTCCGCCATGTTGAACGCAGGGGTTGTCTTCGTCAGCATGCCTTCCTTCGTGGAATAGAAGGTGAAGTTGGCGCCGTAATCCAGCTTGATGCCGCCCTTGTCGCCGAGGAACTCGATGAACATGGCATTCTCATCAATATTCTGCGCCCAGGCGCCATTGAGGGTGATGGTCGGACCTTCGGTGCGGATCATGCCCGTGATGAATTCTTCGACGTCGCACTTGCCTTCATAGTTCGGAGGGCCCGCCCACATGTTGGTGAAGACATATTCGCGAAGGTTTTTGCCGAGTTTGTTGTAGGTGGAGGCAGTCGCCGATTTCATGGCCGGTCCGCCGATGCAGTAGTTGATGAGATCCAGGAAGTGGACGCCCCAGTCGATGAGGACACCGCCACCGGCCAGTTCCTTGTTCGTGAACGGGCCGCCGAGACCCGGAATGGAGCGGTAGGAACGGAAGGAGCAGTATACATGGTACACATCGCCCAGCTCACCGGCCGCAATGAGTTCCTTCACCTTGTTGACGGCTGTGTTGAAACGGTTGACGACACCGATGTTCAGAATGCGGTCATTCCGGTCCGCTGCCTGTTTCATGGAAACCGCTTCCGCATAATTCATGGCGGCAGGCTTTTCACAGAGAACATGCTTTCCGGCATTCAGACAGTCGATGGTGATCGGCGCATGCAGATAGTTCGGCACGCAGACGGATACGCAGGTGACGGCCGGATCGGCGATGGCTTCCCTGTAGTCGGTGATGGCCTTCGTGTTCGCATCGCCGTAAGTGGTTGCGAGCGCCTTCGCCCGTTCCGGAATGATGTCCACGCAATAGGCGATCTCCACATCCGGGTTCTTGCCGTAGGAAGGACCGTGCGCGGCATTGGCGATGGTGCCGCAGCCGATGATGACGACTTTCGTTTTGCCCATGATCGTGCCTCCTGTGCCCGGTTGTATGATCCGGGGTGATATCATGCGGAACCGGATGGTCCCTGCATATGCATCCCAAGCATACCGCCGCGACATCATTCCTTCAATACGTAAATCCGACGGACTGTGCAAATCGGACGGAAACACCCTTTACAAATCCCATGCCGATAGCGTACGCTATGGGTATAGTTGTATGGTTGTATATACAAATTTCCTGATCGCGCATGCTGCGCAGGGAGGTCTCCATGAATCCAGATATGAGTCCAGCCATCGCCGGAAACAACCACGCCGCATCGGACATCAGCCGCATCACCACGGAGGGAGTCAATCCGGAGACAAAGAATCTTGACCTGGTCGACACGCTGGAGATGGTGACCCTCATCAATCGTGAGGACCAAAAAGTCGCCCTCGCGGTGCAGACCCAACTGCCGGTCATCGCGAAGGCCGTCGACGCCATCGTTGCCGGCATGGAACACGGCGGCCGTCTGATCTACATGGGCGCAGGCACTTCCGGAAGACTCGGCGTGCTGGATGCGAGCGAATGCTTCCCTACGTTCGGGGTTGGGCACGATGTTGTGACCGCCCTGATGGCCGGGGGCAATGAAGCCCTTGCCAGTGCGCAGGAAGATGTGGAGGACTCTCTGGAGCTCGGGATTCTGGACCTGCAGTCGCTCGGTCTGAAACCGGATGACGTGGTCTGCGCGATTGCCGCTTCCGGCCGGACGCCGTATTGTCTGGGAGGGCTCCGGTATGCCCGCTCCATCGGGTGCAGGACTTTGTCCGTCACCTGCAGTCCGGACTCCGTCCTCGAGCAGGAGGCTGACATCGCCATCGTTCCGGTCGTCGGACCGGAAGCTGTCAGCGGTTCTACCCGGCTGAAGGCCGGCACCGCACAGAAGATGGTTCTGAACATGCTGTCCACGGGTTCCATGGTGAAAATGGGCAAAGTATTCGGCAATCTGATGGTGGATGTCAAGGCTACAAACAGCAAACTGCGGGTACGGAGCGAAACCATCGTCATGCAGGCGACAGGCGTGGATCGGGAGAAGGCGCGCGAGACCCTTTCCGCGGCGGATGGAAAAGTCAAAACAGCCATATGCATGCTGCTCGCGGGTCTTGACGCACAGACCGCAGCATGGAAGCTGACTGAGGCAAAAGGCAGACTTCGCAAGGTCTTGACGGAAAATGCAAAAGATTGAACGATTGGAAAGTCCTACATCCGGCTGCAAAGGCCGATGACGCTGAAAATGGCTGGGAGGCCGACAGATGAATGAATACGTAGTCGGTGTGGATGCAGGCGGAACATCCACGACCGCAACCGCCCATGATTGGGAAACCTGCAGTCTGCTGGGCAGTGGAAAATCCGGGTACGGCAATGCGCTCGTGGCCTATGACACGGCCATGAACCATCTGAAAGAGGCCATCAGCCTGGCAATCTCGGGCTTGCAGGGACAGTGCCGGTTCATCCTGGTCGGCGCGGCCGGGGCAACGTCGGGCGGCTTGAACGAGCGGATGGCCGCAGAGCTGGCCGAGGTCTTCCATTGTCAGGTTGCCGTCGAGACCGATGCGCTGTTGGCCCTGGAGGGCGCACTGGAGGGCGGAGATGGTGTGCTACTTGTTTCCGGGACCGGTTCCATCGCACAGGGCCGCAAAGACGGTCGTCTCCTGACGGCAGGCGGTTGGGGGAATCTTGTCGGTGATGAAGGAAGCGGGTATGATCTCGTCCGAAGAACCATCCGCCTCATGACGGAAGACTCGGACCGGGGCAGGCCGGAACGGCCAGTATGCCGCATGGTGCGTGAATTTTTCGGCTTGGCGGACACGCGTCAGGTCATCGGCTACCTCCACAGCCACGTGAAAGCCGATATCGCAAAAGCTTCGCCGATTGTGGAGAAAGCGGCATCGGCCGGTGATTCGGACGCAGCCCGCTTCCTGATGGAGGCGGGCGATGCGCTGGCCGATCTGGTTCAATGCCTCTCGACCCGGTTGAATCTCCCCGACGGATTTCGTCTCGCACTTCAAGGGTCCGTCATCAGAAACGTGGCTCCCATCCGGGAACGCATGTTGGGCGTTCTTCAGCAACTGGGCATCCGTTGCACCCTTGTTCCGTCCGAAGGAGAATGGACGCGTGGGGCCTGGTATTATGCCAAAGCAAGAGAAGGCATCCAACGCTGAGACGTATCCTCCATCTGCAGCACCAGCATGCATCTTTCGGTCACAGTGCGGAAATGCATGCCAATCATCATTCATCCACTGTGGGACAGGAGTTGAGAACCATGTGCCTTGCAGCGAACAGGAAATCCGGCCATTCCATCCGCTTGGTGGAGAACAGGAAATCCGGCCATTCCATCATCATCCCGGCGGAATCGGGAGAAGCCGGCCGTTTTGCAGCGGAGGAGCTTGCAAAGTATCTGTATGCGATTTCCGGGGCACGTCTGTCCATTTCGGATGACACCCTTCCGCCCCGGGACAAGGAAATCTGCATCGGCCGGACCAACCGGAAAGGAACCCCGGATGGCAGCGATCTGCAGCACGACGGGTACCGGCTTCTCTCGTCCGGGGACAACGTGTTCATTCTCGGTCAAAATGCACGGGGAAACCTCTATGGCGTTTATGGCCTGCTTGAGCACAAGCTGGGCTGCCGCTTCTTTGCGCCCGGTGTGGAACACCTGCCGAAGCGGGAAGTCCTTCAGCTGGACTCCCTGGATGAAAAGCACGTTTCTCCTTTTGAATACAGGGAGGCTTTCTGGCATACCTGCTTCGATCCGGACATGACCATGAAATACGGATACAACGGCCTGACCTATGAACTTGATGCACGATATGCCGACGGCGGCCGGCACAAGCCGCTTCAACCGCGTCACGGCGGCGGAATCACCTATCATGGATTTGTACATACCTTCAAGGTGTACCTTCCCCATGCCGAGTGGTACCCCACCCATCCCGAATACTATGCCCTGGTGGACGGAAAGCGGATGGATGCGGAAGATGCCCAGTTGTGCCTGACGAACCCCGATGTGCTGGCCCTGATCATTGAACGCCTGCGTGCCAACATTCGGACCCATCCGGACGCCACCATCTTCTCCCTCTCCCAGAATGACGCGATGCATCCCTGCACCTGCCCATCCTGTGCGGCGATCGATGAAGAGGAGGGAAGCCATTCCGGATCCCTCCTCCGTTTCGTGAATGCTTGCGCGGATGCTGTCGCAGAGGAGTATCCCCATGTCCTGATTGATACACTGGCCTACCTGTATACGCGAAAAGCTCCGAAAAAAACGCGTCCCGCCCCCAACGTCTGCGTGAGGCTCTGTTCCATCGAATGCTGCTATGCGCACCCGATATCCGAGTGCCGTGATGTGGGGCTTGCTTTTGCCGGAACCGTTCCCGGACAGACATCCTTCAAGGAGGATCTGGAAGCCTGGAGTGCAATCTGCGACCGTCTTTTCATCTGGGACTACACAACCAATTACCGTCACTACCTCGCCCCCATGCCCAACCTGTGCGTGCTGGGTCCCAACATGCGTTTCTTTGCGAAAAACCACGTGACCGGTGTTTTCGAACAGGGAAACGGTGAATCGGTCTCCGGAGAATTCGGCGAATTGCGTGCCTGGCTGCTGGGGAAACTGATGTGGAATCCCGCATTGGATACCGACACCGCCATGGACGAATTCCTTCATGGCTATTACGGCCTTTCGGCCGGACCCATCCGAAGGTACATCGATTTGTGGCTTGATGATGCGCAAGCCCGTCTGCACTGCGGAATCTTCGACCACCCAACGTCAGATCGATATCCGGAATGGCTGATGAATGAAGCGAATGCGCTGTGGGACGAGGCGGAAAAGCTGGCGGATGACGATGCAGTTCTTGGCCGGGTGCAGCGAAGCAGGCTTCAACTGAGATACGTGTCGCTGTGGCAGACTCCGCCGGATGCCTCCGGCAGGGAAAAGGCACTGGAATCATTCAAACGGGATGTCCGATCCTTCGGGATCCGCCATCTGCGCGAATGGCAGACACTGGACCAAGGGTTTTCCCTGCTGGAGGAAGACCTGGAGAAACGGACCGTCTGGTGAGGCGCAAGCATCGGACGGGAAACGACCGAGGCCATGGGGGACAAACCCGGACACACGGTCCCTGAAGGAGATTGCAGCGAATGGAAAAAAAGGATTTCTCGAGGACACCTTATTACCTGCAGATTCGAGAGCAGCTATTCAATAAAATCGTCAATGGGGAATACAAACCCGGAGACAAGCTGCCAGCCGAGGAAAAAATCGCGAAAGAATATGGTGTGAGCCGTGTGACGGTCACCAAAGCCCTCCAGGAACTTGTGAGCCGGGACTACCTGCGGCGCGTTCAAGGGGACGGAACCTATGTCGGAAAGCCTACCATCGAGGGAAACCGGGGAGAGATTCTGGGTTTGAGCCAATCCATGGCACAGCGTGGCTTCCCGTTGGAAACCACGCTGCTCCTGCGGGAAATCCTCCCGCCCACCAAACAGATTGCCGAAACACTCGCCATTCCACTCGACAGGGAAATTCTGCACCTCCGGCGAATCCGCACGGTGAACGGCGCACCGGTCGTCCTGCAGGATACCTGGGTGAATCTGAGCCTCTGTCCCGCCTTGTCGGAAGTGGATTTCTCCTTCCGCCCCCTGTATGATTCCCTGCAGGAACTGGGCGGAATGCGCATCACACGCACGAAGGACCTGTTCGAGGCCATTGCGGCCGACACGGAGACCTGCAGTCGGCTGAATGTCGCACTTGGATTCCCACTGCTGAAGGCCAAACGGGTAGCCTACCTGAAAGGCGACATTCCGTTTGAATCTGCAGAAAGCTTCTATCGAAGCGATTTGTATGCGCTGGAGGTTGTGAACGGATGAAGAACATAAGGCGGCAGGCCCGTCCTTCTCAGATTCCCAGCTTCCCGGCTTTCTGACTTCTCAGATTCCCAGCTTCCCTGATTTGTGCTTCTCAGGTAGTTAAACCCCTCATCCCGCTCTCTTGGGGCGGATTGGACCATACAGGATGACCCCACCGGTTCCGGCCGGAGAACGCCATCCCATGCAGATGCATCCCGGGAGGGCCATCCCC
>JAIFNI010000028.1 GCA_020047785.1 Clostridia bacterium | reverse complement strand
GTTCGATGATGCTGCCGGGTTTCCTGCGAATTGGCAGACGAATGCTTCCCGAGGGTGGTTCCCACAGACCGAGCCCCACCCCCAGGTATATCTTCCCAAACGTGCCTTCCGAGGCTTGTCTGGCGAGATCGTACTGGGCGTGTGCCGTTTTTGCGAACAAGGTGATGCCGGACGTATTTCTGTCAAGACGGGTGACAGGCCGAACCCGCTGGGATTTCCCCAGCGAAGCCAGGTGCCAGGCGACCGCATTGGCCAGGGTTCCGCTGCGATGAATCGAAGAGGGATGGACCGGCATGCAATCCGTCTTGTCTATGGCAATCAGGTACTCGTCTTCATACAGAATGGTGATCGGAATCTCCTCCGGGGTCAGGGTGGAGTCGTCCGGTTCCGTCATGATGGCTTCCAGTATGCTGCCGGCTTCCATTTTTTCCATCACACGCCTGGAACAACCATCCACCAGAATGCACCCAGGCTGCCGCAATCGACGGATGACGGTGCCGGAACAGCGGAGTTCATTCCGCAGAATATCCCGGATGGTGCGGGGGGGCATATCTGCCGGTGCCTGCCAGTGCAAACTGGTTCCGGATTCATTCATGTGTTCGGAGGCCTTTCTTCTCCGGCCGGGTTTATGGCCGGAAGGACGATGCTGAATGTCGTTCCTTCGTTGATGGCAGTGCTCACAAGGACATCCCCGCCGAACTCCTTGACGATGCCGTAGGTGATGGAAAGTCCGAGTCCCGTGCCTTTTCCCACCTGCTTCGTCGTGAAGAAAGGTTCGAAGACCTTGTTGAAGATTTTTTCCGGAATGCCGCCGGCCGTATCTGAAATGGTTACGACCACATTCCCATTTTCCTGAAGGGAGCGGATGTGAATCCGCTTGCTCCATCCATGGATCCAGTCCGGCGGATCAAGATTCTCCCAAAGTGCGTTCACCTTGATTTCCTGCTCCTCCAGCGCATCCCGCGCATTGCCGACAATGTTCAGGAAAACCTGCTCCAGCCGGTTTGTGTCTGCCAGGACATCCGGAACAGATTCGTCGAGTTCCAGTGTGACCTCGATGTTGTGGTTCTTCAGCTGCATGCCGATCAGCTCGAGCACATCCCCGAGCGGTTTGTTGATGTTAATGGGAGACTTGGATTCAGGTGCCTGACGCCCGAAAGTACGCAGGTGATTGATGATTTTGTTGATGCGTTCTATCTGCTCCTGAATGGAGATCAGCCTGCTCAACAGGATTTCATCCGTCAATTTTCCCTTTTCCAATGCCTTCTGGATTCCCTGTGCCATCAGGCTGATGCCACCAAGCGGTTGGTTGATTTCATGCGCAACCCCGGTTGCCATTTCGCCGAGTGTGGCGAGTTTTCCGGACTGTACGAGCTGGGCATCCTTCTCGCGCAGCTGGTCCGTACGCATCTGCACGATGCGTTCCAGGTCTTCCGCGTAATCGTGAAGCGCTTTTTCAAGCTGCTTGTTTCGAATGGAGGAAGTCATCTTGTTGGCGATGAGGCTGAGAACCTGGCTGTCTTCCACATAAGTTCGCAGGAGGCGTTCCGGGATGACCACGTGCAGCACACCGAGAATTGCGATGTCGGAAAGGAGCGGGACATGCAGAATGCTCATGGGCTCGTGCAGATCCTGCGAGCCGTCCAGACAATCGGATATGCGGTGTTCGAAAAGCGGTTCCTGGCTGATCATCAGCTGCGTGCAGGTTTCTTCGCAGCCGTTCACGCGTTCTTCGGTGCATCCGGGACCGAAATGGCAGTGTTCCGTACACCCACAGGCGGAAAGCCCGTTGGAGGAAACAACCCGGAAATTCTCGCCGTCGTCGGACAGGCAGATGAAAACGAGAGGCAGTTCCAGATAGTTTCGGAGGACATGCATGATGTCATCGAGCATGGGAACCATTTCCTTGGGCTGGTTCGCCAGGTGGGCCACTTCGATGATGATGTTGCGCAGGCGGTCCTGGTGGGATTCAACGGTTGTGTCCTTGATGAGGAGGAGCTGGCAGTCCTGGCCTTCCTTGTCCGGATAGAGGGTGATGGCGATATGGGCAGGAAATCTGCGGCCATTCTTGTCGACCAGTTCGGCATCATAGGACCAGAGGCCCTCCTCCGTCATGGGTCGGCTGAAGAGAATGTTTCCGGGTATCGCGCCTCGCAGGGAAACCGGGAACGGGCATGGCTTGCCGATGACCTGTGAAGCTTCGAGTCCGAACATGGTTGCGGCACCCTGGTTCCAGACGGCGACGTTCCGGTCGCCGTCCAGCATCACGATGGCATATTCGCATGGACGTGTCATGAAACCGAGCATCAGGGCGGTTACCCTGTCCAGATCCGGTGAAGGACCGATCGGATTCATTTCTGCGGTATCATTTGTTTCGCCTTGTGCCATGCTTACCTCCCGGAAGACTGAAACTCGAAGCCCACGATGGTGAGATCGTCGTCCAGTGGTTTCCCGCCGGCCAAATCCAGAATGTCCTCGTACAGGTTGTCCAGCATATCCTTGATGGGATCCGGCGCATATTGTTCGATGCAGGTGACAATCTGGTCCGAGCCCACGATCTGATCCCCTTCCCAAACCTCCGTCAGACCGTCCGTGAACAGAAGAAGCTTGTCGCCCGGCACAACGTCGATGGAACTGGTTTCATACTCGGCAAAGTCGAAAAGCCCCACCATGGTTCCGGTGGACGGGAGCGGGATGATTTGTCCATCATGCAGGAGATACTGGTCGATATGACCGCCGGACAGATAGGTCACGGTCTGCGATTCCCGATCATAGTACCCGCAGAACAGGGTGGCATACATGTTCGAGGGCGTGTTCTGAATCATTTCCAGATTCAGGCTTTTCAACAGTTCCGGCAGGTTCGGAATGACATCGACATAGGCTTGCAGCCGTTTCAGGTTGTCGAAAAAGGATTTGATGATCATCGTGATGACGGCGGCCAGGATGCCATGGCTGCAGACATCGAAGATGTAGAAAAACACCTTGTTTCCCAGCTCGAAGGTATCGTACATGTCGCCGCCGACCTGGTCGCAGCTTTTGTACACTGCGGCGGTGTCGACGCCCTCGAACCGGGGGGGCGGATTGGCGGGAATGAGGTTCATCAGAATCTGCTCGGCCGAATCATGCAGGCCCTGCAGATAAATGTTCTTCTTCAGGATGTCCTGCTGCAGCCGTCTGTTCTCATTGAGCAGACTGTGACGCCGGATGGCATTTTCCAGTGTGATCAGCAGTTTGTCGGCATTGACGGGTTTGTTCAGGTAATCGAAGGCGCCTTCCTTCATGGCGGTGACGGCATTGTCCATGTCTCCATGGCCAGTGAGGATGACGACGCCCATGTCCTGGTTCAGGTCCCGGATGGCACGCACCACATCCATGCCGGTCATGCCGGGCATGCGCATGTCGGTGACGACCACATCGATGCCGGGTGTGGCTTTGAATCGTTCGATGCCTTCCCCGCCGCTGGAGGCTGTGACGACCTCGTAATCCTCCAGTTCCAGAATGAAGGTGAGGTTGTCCAGGATGGTACGTTCGTCGTCGATGATCAGGATTTTCGACATCGGGAAGTCCCCCTTTTCAGCAGGTTGATGGAGTCAGTTGATGGAGTCAGTAGAAGGAGTCAGTAGATGGAGTCATATGATGAAGCCGGTTGCTGGAGTCAGTTGCTGGAGTCATCAGTTGCATTCCTTTGAGGGCAATCTTTATCTTCGGCATCCATCCGGCTGCCTTGTGCAGCGCATCAGGTGACAGGCTGGATGCACCGGGCTATAATGTGAATCAGGCGGCGACTTCGTCATTTGGCCGGTCGTCCGGGAGGGGTGCATGGTAGTCGGTGTATTGTCCGTCGATGTCCGCCTATATGGGCCGCAGAGCCTGAAGGACAAGCGAAGCATCATACGCGGGGCTTTGACAAGGATTCAGAACAAGTTTCACATCGCAGCGTCCGAGGTGGAGTTTCAGGATGACTGGCATCGGGCGGGGCTCGGGTTTTCCTGCGTATCCAACGAGGCGGGTCATGCCGACAGCATGATGAATTCCGTGCTTGGTTTTCTGGAGTCCGATCCGGAGATGGAAATAGTCGATGTCTTCACGGAAACGATCCATTATTAAGGCGCGGTCAGGATATTACTTTTTCTTTTTCAAAAAAGAAAGGCGAGTCCGATCTCATTACCGGAATGCCCCGAGTATGCTTTTCTGGAAGGGTTTTCGCAGAACTCCGGTTTCCGTGATGATGGCTGTGATCAATTCCGCCGGCGTGACATCGAAGGCGGGATTGTAAACACGTACGCCTTCCGGCGCGATCGGGATGCCCCTGAATTCCGTCAGTTCCCGGGCCGGCCGCTCTTCAATGGGGATGCGTGTTCCGTCGGCCATGCCAAGATCGATTGTGGAAAGCGGTGCGGCAATATAAAACGGGATCCGGTGATAGTTCGCCAGAACCGCAAGCGAGTAGGTTCCTATTTTGTTGGCGGTGTCTCCATTCGCCGCAATTCTGTCGGCACCCGTGATGACGAGATCGATTCGCTTGTTCGCCATGAGCCAGCCGGCCATGTTGTCGCAGTTCAGGGTAACCGGAATGTTGTCCTGCATCAGTTCCCATGCAGTCAGCCGGGCTCCCTGCAGATAGGGGCGTGTCTCATCGGCATGCACATGAATGCGTTTGCCGGCATCATGCGCGGCCCGAATGACCCCGAGCGCCGTTCCGTAGTCTGCCGTGGCAAGTGCTCCGGCGTTGCAGTGCGTCAGGATTCTGGCACCGTCCGGAACAAGCGCGTTGCCATGTGCGCCGATGCGCCTGTTGATGGCGATATCTTCCTCCTCCATGGCCTGTGCTTCCGCAAGCAGGCGATCGGCCAGGTCGGATGTGGACAGCGGGATGTCAGAAAGGCTGTTCGATTCCTCCAGTTTGCCAAGAAGTCCATTCATGCGGTCAAGCGCCCAAAAAAGGTTGACTGCAGTCGGACGTGACTTTCCGAGGATTCGAATTGCTTCATCCATGCGGAGTCGGAACGCCGCCGGCGAATCGGCACGTCCCTTTGCAGCTTCGAGGGCAACGCCGTAAGCAGCCGTCACGCCAATGGCCGGAGCGCCGCGTACAATCATGTTCTGTATGGCGGCAGCGACAGCAGCCGCATCACTGCAGGCCACCCATTCTGTTTCTGCAGGAAGTCGGGTCTGGTCAAGAAGCAGAAGACTGCCGTTTTCATGACGCAAAGGTCTCATGATGCCCCCTTTCCATAAACAGGAACGCCTGTTGCATGCGCTCATTTTTCATTATACCATGCCGTTGCGCCTTCAAGCCCCATGAACCGTTCGGTGGCTATTTTTCGATGGCTTGCGTGATGTTCTTGGATTGCACATGCAAAAATCCATCGGGTATGGACTTGCAGCATTCCGGAAATTGGAAGGATGCCGGCTTGCAGGGAATGTTTGCATATGATAAAGTGTGATTGGGTCGGTCGGCTGACCGACAGACAAGAGGATATCAGCCAAGCAGGCACCTTGCTGATTTGTTGACTCTATGCAGCTCTGGTTCCGGTTTTCCCAAATAGCAGGGATGGATTTCCATACAAGCCCAGGATCGTTTTCATACAAACCCTTGGTCGTTTCCATGAAACTCAAAATCTGTGGCAGGCAGGTACGATATGGCAAGGACGAGTGGCATCAATCAGGACAAGATTCTGGAAGTGGCCGAGGCCATCATTGCGGCAAAAGGAGCGAAAGACACCTCGCTGAAGGATATCGCGAAAGCGGTTGGCATCAGCAAGGGAACCCTCTACTACCATTATTCGACGAAGGAGGCGCTCGTATACGACATAACAGCCCGACACTTCGATCAGGTCATTCGTCGCATGGTGCGCCTGACAGGCAAGGTGGGGCAAAAAGTGGGTCAGGAGGAGATACTGACCCTGCTGCTGGAAGACCTCGGCGCCCAGCAGCAAATCAGCCGTCTTCACCTCTATCTGCTCCATGAGGTGATGTCCGGCAATGAGGATCTGCTTGCGAGATACACTGACCGGTACCGTGAATGGCAGGATACCATGCGATCCTTTCTTTCAGGCCTCTTCGGAGAGGAACACCCGGCCCATGCAGCCGCCTCGGCAATCCTGATGACGTTTATCGAGGGAAATACGGTTCGGGGAACTGTTTTTGAGGAATCCGCCCCATACAGGGAAATGGCACTGTGCATCACCCGGCTGTACGGTTGACGAGTGGCCAGATCAACAGTATGAAATGAACGAGTGTTGTTCTGTGTATATTGCGCAAACCAATGAGCAAACCAATAAGAAAACCATTGAATAAATTAGTGAACAAATCGAATTGGGTTGAAAAAAGTGAGGTAGTATCATGTCCAGAAAAAGAGAAGCGGAGGCAGATTCGGGTGTACGGGCGTCGGGTACGGATGACAAACTGTCGATCACGGCTACGGATTCCCTGAAATCGGGTTCTGATAAGGATTCCCTGAAGTCGGTTTCTGATACTGATTCCCTGAAATCGGGTTCGATTCCGGATGCCCGGATATCCGGTTCAGGTTCCAATATGCGAGAGACAAATGCGCTTTCGGGTGCCCGGGAAACCAATATGATTGCGGATCTTACCCCACCGTCGGCGCGTGGCCATTTGCGGCGTTCCCATCGTCTCAATCAGCGGTTGAGACTGAAACGGAAAAAGCAGTATATCATCTCAATCCATGGCGATTCCATATCCAAAGGAATTGTCTGGGATGACGAATCCGGCAGATACAAAACCCTGCCGGACAATTACGCCGTCCTCGTCGGGCAACGGCTGAAAGGGAACGTGTTCAACCGGGCAAGGTTCGGCATGACGCTTGGACGGGCCATGAGCCGTTCCATCAAGGACCTGGATGACCTGAAGCCGGAAGAAAAACCGGATATGGTTCTGATCGAATACGGCGGAAACGATTGCGATTTTGATTGGGACGCAATTGGCCGTGAACCTGAGGGTGTTCATGGGCCGAAAACGGAACTGGAAGTATTCCGCAGTTTGCTTCGGTCGCTGATTGTCAGATTTTCCGCCAACAGAATTCTGCCTGTTGTGATGACGCTGCCCCCATTGGATGCGGACCGATATTTCAACTGGGTCAGCAAGAGCAGTCCGCAGGCGGCTGAGAACATTCTGAAATGGCTGGGAAGCACCAGCAGGATTTACTGGTGGCAGGAAAGATACAATGCCGCGGTACTCGAAGTGGCTGCGGAGACCGGTGCCCACGTGCTGGACGTAAGAAGTGCATTTCTGCACGAGCCGGATTATCGGGCATTCCTCTGTGCCGACGGCATTCATCCGAATGGAGCGGGACACGCGCTGATGGCCGAACGGGTCGGAGAATGGCTGGAGAGGTTCTGCGCAAGAATGTTGCGGGAGGCGCGAACAAAAACAGCCTGATTGTGGTATAATTCCCAGTAATGATTGATGCCGCCCGGACATGATCCGCACCCGCGAGAGAATGTCCGGGCCTGCACCGGGGGAATCGTCGATGAAACTCAATGTCTGGAAGATAATGGTCATCGGTCTTGCGTTTTTCACGGTCAGTCTTGCCTGGACCATTTACAACACCAGCATTCCCGTTTTTCTGGGGAGTTTGGTCAAGAGTCAGATGCTTATCGGGGTCATTATGACCTTCGACAACATTTTCGGCATCATTTTTCAGCCGCTGTTCGGTCGCCTCAGCGACAAGACAACCCGTTTCGGCCGCCGTTTGCCTTTTGTGGTGGTCGGTATCCCTCTGGCGGCTGTATTCTTCGCTATTGTACCGTTTTATGACAAAATTGCAGCTGCCGTGAATTGGCCGGCCGGCGCGCTCATCTTCCTGATGACCGCCGTCATCGGCATGAATTTTGCCATGAGCATTTATCGCGCGCCTGCGGTTGCCCTCATGCCGGACATGACACCTCCTGCCCTGCGAAGCAAGGCGAACGGCATCATCAACGCCATGGGCGGTCTTGGCACCATTGTGGCCATGCTGGCGGGCGGGTACCTCTTCAGCATGGGAAAAACCCTTCCTTTCATCTTCGGCTCCGTCATGATGATCGGTGCACTGGTCGTTCTGCTGCTTTCCTACCGGGAGCCTGCACAGCCATACGAGGGGGAGCTCGACGAGGGCCACATCCTCAAAAAAGGCCTGCTGAAGAACAAACCGGCTTTCTTTTATGACAAATCGCTCCTGAACATGCTGCTGGCTGTTTTCTTCTGGTTCTGCGGCGCCGAGTGCATCACTGCGTTTTTCACCTTGTTCTGCACCCAGCGGTTTGGGGTGGACCAGGGTCAGGCCATGCGCATTCTTGCTCCTTTGGGCGCGGCTTACCTCATCGCCGCCATACCGGGTGGATGGCTGGGTGCGAAAATCGGCCGTAAAAAATCGATGCTCATCGGCAATGTCATGGTTGTTGCCGGTTTTCTGTCGGCTGCCTTTGCGCCCACCGTTCAATGGCTGATGCCCATTCTCTTTTTTGCGGGCGTGGGCTGGTCCATCATCAACGCATGCTCCTATCCGGTTGTCGCACAGCTGGCACCGAAAGGCCAGACAGGCCGCTACACGGGATACTATTACGCATTCAGCTTTGCAGCCAGTATTGCCAGTCCCATCGTCTACGGGCTTGTGGCCGACATCGCAGGGGGCAGTCATGCATTCCTGTTCGTATATGGAGGCATCATGTTCCTGGCAGCCATGCTGTTGCTTTCGAGGGTGAAACATACAGAGGCACTTCCTGAAACTGTCGCTGCCGACTGATGGATTCCATCTTGCATCGGAACCGGGAATATGCTAATATAAACGAGCGCCATAAGCGCATGATGAAGACGGGGTGTAGCCCAGATGGTAGGGCGCTTGCTTCGGGAGCAAGAGGTCGCACGTTCAACTCGTGTCACTCCGACCAAAGACAGTCAGAAATGGCTGTCTTTTTTCATTTTGCTATTTATGCTTCATGCTGTCAGAAAACCAAGTTGAGGCAATATAATGGAAACGGTATTGGTAGAAATTCTGGTTCTATTATGGTATGATTTTTTTTTACTAGAAACACGTTTTCACACCCCGAAAATATTTATTCAGGGGGAACTCAATGGTAAAGAT
>JAIFNI010000040.1 GCA_020047785.1 Clostridia bacterium | reverse complement strand
TTCGCAACCGCCGTCGGTCTGTTCAACTCGCTGATCAACTTCGCGTTGGTCGTTTTTGCAAACAAAACCAGCCGAAAGTTGTCAGAAACCAGCCTATGGTGAGGAGGAATCCGCATGTTGCGTCGTACGACCACTGAATCCATCTTCAATGTGTTCAACATCTTCTTTCTGACTTTGCTCTGCGTCATCACGCTGTATCCCTTGTGGCATGTGCTGATGGCCTCCTTCAGCGATCCGCTCACGGTCTTCGCGAAACGCGGGTTCTACTTCGTTCCGGCCCCTCCGTTCAATTTCCTCGGCTACAAGCTGGTGCTGGAAAACCCGAACATCGTCTCCGGGTTTCTCAACACCATCTTCTATGTGGTGGTCGGCACCGTCATGAGCATGTTCCTGACCATCACCGGGGGCTATGTCCTCTCCCGGAAGGATGTCTACTGGAACAAGTACATCATGAAGGGCATCATCTTCACCATGTATTTTGCGGGCGGCCTGATTCCCTTCTACCTGCTGGTGCTGAACCTCGGCATGCGGAACAGCCGGTGGGCCATCATTCTGCCCATTCTGGTGAACACATTCAACCTGATCATCATGCGGACCGCGTTCAGCGGCGTCTCGGAAAGCATGATCGAATCGGCCAAGCTGGACGGCGCGAGCGAATGGACCATCATCTGGCGGATCATGGTGCCGCTGGCCCAGGCGACCGTTGCGGTCATCGCCCTGTTCTACGCGGTGCGCATGTGGAACGAGTGGTTCAATCCGTCGATTTTCCTGAACTCGAAAGACAAGTACCCCCTGCAGCTGGTTCTTCGGGAAATCCTGATCAACAACGACACCAGCAGCATGCGGCCGATGGGGCTGATCGGTCAGTCCCAGCAGGAAAGCTTCCGGTTGCTCGTGAAATACTGCACCATCATCGTCGGGACGGTGCCGATTCTTGTGATGTATCCCTTCCTGCAGAAGTACTTCGTCAAGGGAATCATGATCGGCGGCGTGAAGGGCTGAGGGAAAGGGCTATTGTTTCATGCCGTTGGACTGACGTCCAGGGTTGCAAGGAGCTTCATCATGAAAAAACTCAGGACATATGATGATTTCGTCCGGCGGGTTGAAACTGCCGGATTCCTGCCCTTTTCAAAGATTCTGGACAATCTGCCTTCACTTTCCGATGAAACGGAAGAATCCCAATGGCACACGGGAGAGCCCGACACGGATCCATGGCTGTGGAAGGACCGGATTGCATCGGAAAAGCGTGCTGCATTCGGTTGTGTCCTCGGCGGCGGCAAGGGCTTCCTGTCCCCCCGGCTGTATCCGTATTTTCTTTGCGCCTTCCAGCCATCGGAAGAAATGGAGGAACGCTGGTCCCGTGGTCTGTTGAAGCCTGCCGTCTGGGAGACATGGAAGCAGTTTGAAGAGAATGCCATATGCTCAACGACCGAACTCCACAATTTTTGGCGTGGAAGTGGTAAAAAAGGCACCTCCGCCATGGACGGCGCCTTGCGCGAGCTTCAGATGCAGTTCAGAATCACGGTGGCCGGAAACCGGCGAAAGCTGGACCGGTATGGGCAACCCTGCGGCTGGCCTTCCCTTCTTTACGAGCGGGTTGATACATGGGCACCGGTTGCGTGGCAGACAGCCGCGGAAAACCTGGAGCAGGCAGAGGCTCGGGAAGTGATTCTGTCTGCAGTCTTCGCCTTGGCACCGAAGGCAGATCCGAAAGCGCTTGAGCGCCTGTTCCGATTCCGCTGACCGGGGGATTCCCCTTGCCAGGGCAAATCATTGTCCGAAACATGCTCAGGCGATTGCCGAAGCCTGCCTGACATCTTCCCTGCGAAAGTCATGCCACAGAAACGCAATGGCAGTCAGAACGGATAATGCATCCGCTGCAGGGGCCGACATCCAGGAACCGGTCAGCCCAAGCATGCCCGGCAGGATAAGGACCAACGGGATCAGATAGAGAAACTGCCGTGACATGCCGAGAAAAATGGCCACTCCGGCCTTTGCGGTGGATTGGAAGTAGGCGGTGCCCATGAGGTTGATGCTGACAAAAGGAAGCATCAACATGAAGATGCGGAGCCCTCTCACGGCCATGGGCATCGTATCCGAACCGGGCTGGATGAACAGGCTGATGAAGAAAGCAGGAAATACTTCCATCAACAAGAAAACAACCGTCGCCATCGACATGGACGCGCCAATGGCCAGGAAAAGCGCTTTGCGAACTCGTTTCGGATTTCCTGCGCCATGGTTGTATCCGATGATTGGCTGAAGGCCCTGCTGAATGCCCATGATGGGGAGAATGAACAGGGTGAACAGGCTGTTGATCGCTCCCATCGAGGTGATGGCTGGAACACCGCCGAACTTGAGCAGGCTGTTATTGAAAAATGTCATGGAGACACTCACCCCAAATGTGCCGAGAAATCCGGACGCCCCGATGCTGCAAATCTTCCCCATCAGCTTCCAATCCAGCCGCCAATCCGTCCTGGCCGGTTTCAGGATGCTTCTGCCTTTGAGATAGTGGACGAGAACTACCACGAAACCACTCAGCTGGCCAATCAACGTGGCAGTGGCCGCGCCACGTACGCCCAGACGGAGCCACGCGACCAAGATGAGTGCAAGGACCAGATTCACCAGAACGGACACGATCTGGGATGTCATGGAAAGTTTCGGCAGTCCCTCCGTCCGAACTATGTTGGCCAGTGCAAAAGACAGAAACTGAAACGTGGTGCCCAACAGAATAATCTGCATGAAATCGCGGGCATAGGGAAGTGTGGTGGAATCGGCACCGAATATGCGCAGCCAACCGGACAGGTTCGCAAGACCGACGACGGTCACAGACAGACCAATCAGCACGGTGGAGGTGATGACGTTTCCAAACACATGGGAAGCGCCTTTCAGGTCCTTTTCCCCGAAACGGATGGCAATCAGTGCACCGCCGCCTATGCCGACCAGGTTCGCGACGGCGAAGGTGAGCATCATGAACGGAAAGGCGACCGTCAATCCGGCCAATGCGGATTCGCCTGAAAACTGACCGATGAAAACCCGGTCCAGAATGTTGTAGACGGCACCAACCAGCATCGCAACGACACCGGGCAGGGAATACTCCCAAAGCAGCTTTCCGATTGGTTTCGTTCCTAGATCGGCAGTTCCCTTCATGCTTGGTCCTCCAACGGCATCAACTGTTTCGCTATCTAATCAATCAATTGTAGCCGGTTTCTGCAGGAAAGTCAAAACAACAACCGGCAACACGAATTTTTCAGTTCTGTCTATATGCGTTATGAGCGTCTCACAGCGGGTAATATATTTCCAGTAACATCAGAGCAACATGCAGACTGCGACGTTTGCCAAAGAGGAGTGGACAACATGCCGAAATCAGTCCTGATCGTGGATGACGAGAGGCAAATCCTGCGTTCCTTTTCAAGGCTTTTCATGGATGCCCCCTATGTTGTCCATACGGCAGAAAGTGGACGGGAAGCGCTTGTCATTCTTTCCGAGACACCAATCGACATGGTCATATCGGACATGCGAATGCCGGATATGGATGGCTACGCCCTGCTCCGGGAAGTGAAGCGTCTGCATCCCGAAACCATCCGCCTCATTCTCAGCGGATATGCGGATGAACGCGTCATCTTCAATGCCCTGCAGAACAATCTGGCGAAACTGTATCTCTTCAAGCCATGGAACAACGGGGAGCTCCTGAGTACCATCACACGCGTGTTTCAGGCGGAAGATGAATTGAAGGACATGGAGATTTTCGAGACGGTGAACGGGCTTGAGGATCTTCCGACACTCCTTACCACCTACAACAGGCTGGTGGCCCTGATTGAACAGGATGCCGCAATGGATGCGCTGGCATCCGTCATCGAGGAGGACCCGGCCATCACCATGAGGGTGCTTCGAATCGCAAATTCTGCCTTCTATGGCACAAATACGGGTTCCGTCCGTCAGGCCATCACCTTTCTCGGTCTCATCAACGTGCGGAATATCGTATTGACCAGCAGCATCTATGAATCCGCACCGGATACGCCGATCGTACAGAAACAGCTGCGCATTCTCTGGCGTCAGTCGACTCTGACCAGCCGAATCATGCTGCTTCTGTATCAGAAAGTGCTGAATCGCAAACCGACGGGTGACATTCTGAGCGCGGGCTTGCTGCACGATATCGGAAAGCTTGTCACTCTCAACAGGTTCCCTGCCAAGTTCATGCGTTTGTATGAAAATCCGGATCTCACAGACATCCCCTGGCAGGATGAAAAGGAAACCGAGCTGTTCGGGAAAACCCATACCGACATCGGTTCCTACCTGCTTCACTGGTGGGGGCTTCCCTATTCTCTGATTGAAGCTGCCCGTTACCATCACCTGCCGGAGGATCCAAGAGTCATCAACCAGGAGCTCGTATCCATCATCCACCTTGCCGACTGTTTTGCATGGGAATTGTCAGGCATGCCGCCGAAGCATGGACTTTCCCCTTTTGCGCTCAAACTGCTGAAGCTTGATCCGGAGGAGCTTCGGAGTTATGTTGCAGATGAGACAGAAAACCTTCTCCACAATTTGTCCTGACATCCTGTCGAAAGCCGATCATTCAGCCTTTCTGCGACTTGCTTTGCCCTTCCGGACCCTTGCCGAACAGAATCATGAAGAAAGCAAGAACGGGGATGCCCCTGAAGCATCCCCGTTCCCATTCATCTGATTCAGACATGCAATGCGTATCACACACCGCTGGTGGACGTTGTCCCATCGGCAGGTTTCACCAGGGTTCCATCCCGGTTCCCACGACCCTGTGCGTTTCCGCGTTCACCCGGCATGCCACCCTTTCGCATTCCCCCATGTCCGTTTTCTTCCATTGCAGCCATCTGGTCCGCCTGAGCCTGTGTCAGCAAACCAAACGATACGAGCTTGTCCGACAGCTCCTTGCGAATGGCAGTGGCGTTTGTGTCAAACACAGCCAGCTCAGTCTTCTGTGCATCCGTAAGAACTGCCCCATCATGTTCCGCCCGGAATGAGCCGGAACCTCCACCAAACCGCAGGAAGGCCGCAATACCACCATCAGTGCGGGATGCCGTGTCAGCCAGTGATTTCAGCTGAAGGTCAGCCTGTGCCTGCGTCAATACCTTGAATTCGACAAGTTTGGCCAAACGCGCGGTTTCATTGGCAACCGCCTTGTCTGTCACAGTCTTCAGTTCAGCTTTCTGTTCATCGGCAAGTTTGGCGGTATCCACCAGACCCATCACAGGGTCGCCCATCAGGCCTCTGCCTCTCCCACGGCCTTCATCCGCAAGCCCATCAAGAATCTCACCGGATGCGAGATCCGATTCAACTCTCGCAATGGCCGCGTCGGCTTGCGCCTGCGTCATCACACCATCCGTGACCATTTTCCCGTAAAATTCCTTCTTCAATTGAGCCAGCTTGTCCTGGTAAGTCTGAACATCCGCTTTTTGTACGTCCGTCAAGGTCGAGGCATCCCGGCCGAACAAGTAGCCCCGCAGTGTGGGCGATTCTGCCAGAGCCACACCTGCCGTCAGCAGGGTCACTCCCATCGCAACGGCCAAACCAACGATAGTCTTCCTTTTCAAATCAATCCGCTCCTTCCATAGGCTCGCGTCACTTGGATCGCGGCCAGATCTGTCCATGTACCGCGGGGTGAATCCGTTATCGTTTCCCTTGGTCCATGGTTTGATTCTAGCTGCTTGCTGTGTGACTCCCATGGAGAAAATGTGAACAATTCATGAATGTTCAGGAAGTCCGTCTCCGGATCCGACGCTTCACTCTTCCCGCGAAAGTTCGGAACAGGACGTATATCGGATAAGCGGCCGCCGTACCCACGCAGATCACACCTGTCATCCACTGTGCCACACGGGTATCCAGTCTCAGCGCCTTGGCATCCACCAGCAGCGTCAATGCTGAAAAGAAGACGGAAATCACATAGATGACCACGAGAAGGATATTAATCCGTTCCTGTCCCTTTGCCACCTTGTAATCGTAGTACTCCTGATATTCCTTCTGGACCTCATTGAACTGGGCAGCCAGGTCAAAGGTATCCTGCCATTTTTTCCACAGTTCCATGCCGTGTTCGGAATTCGTGATCTGTGAAAACCAGCTGAAATGCGTGAATCTTGTAAAACGGCGTTTCATTTCCTCAACACGGATGTTTTCTGCGTTCGTCATCTCTTCCGAGAAAAGAATCAGGGAGATGCGCTGGTAGAAAGCCAAGAGGAAAATATGGAAATACAGCGTCTCGAAATATTCCGGCAGCTTGTTCCGGTTGAAGGCCTCGCAGGCGGAAGCGAGAACAACACAGGATTCACGGGAAAACCCGGTCATGGAGTATTTCCATCTCCGGTAGGAACTGCTTTCCTTCTCCGTGTAGGCAGGGTCGAACTCCGACCCGTAATCCGACGGAAGTACATACCGGAACTTGCCGAATTCGTTCAGGATGCGTTCAAAGGGCTTTTCCGCGTTCCATTCCGTTTCATCCAGGCATAAATAGGAATAGGTGAACAGTCTGTCGAAATATACGTTTTCTGTTTCCAGGTCCTCAAAGCCCGACAGCAGTTTCTTGATGAACGAGGACAACTCTCCGGGTTTGCCAAAGCCGGTATTTCGGATGAACAGCCCATCGGTCTTCTGTTTTTTGAGATATCGGGGATTCAGGGTTCTGAACTTGTGATTGAAATCCAGCACATCTCCCATGTACAGAACATCCTTGCTGTCCAGGATGGTCTTGATGACAAGAAAGGTGATGCCTGATTCAAAGCAGAAAAGGGTGATCCGTGTGATCTCGACACCGAGATGGTCCCGGGTGAAGGGGCCTTTCCCGATCGCCGCATGGTCCAGACGGAGATCAAAACTGGCGCTGGGCAGACTGGCCACCATGTCCGTCTGCTTCTTGTGGTCCATGCGTTCAAACGAGGCGTGGAACGCCGAAGACCAAAAGACAGTCGGAAAAAGAAGCCGCTTCACATAGGGCAGAAAGTAAGCCTGTGTATTTGTGTCGGCTTCATTCCGGCCTGTATTGAACCGCCAGGACTTGTCCGCCAGCAGACGCTCCAAAAAAGCCTTGCGTCGATCCGCGGAAATGACGATCGGGTGAATGAAGTACGAATAATGGAATACAGCCTTCAAATCCAATGGTTGTCCTCCTGTCAGCCGCGTTTCGCCGGGACTTGTTCCATGTGGAATTCACCTGAAATGACCGGCATCATTGCCGTGCCTGGCAGCCGAAAGCCCCGAAACCGCACCCATGACCCCGAGCAGGAGTCCGGCCCCCCCGAGAAGACCGAACAGACCCGCCTGCAGCAATTCACGGGGAGGAATGGGCAAAAACGGAAGAGGAGAGGCCAATCCAGCCCATAAAAACATAAGTGCACCGGTCGATAACCCGGCTGCCAGCCATGCACCTCCCGCACCAAGAAAAGCGCCAAAGAGGATGAAGGGCATGGCGATATGGAACTCAGGCGCGCCCAGCAGGCGCAGTGTCCGGATTTGTTCCCGATTGTAGAGTACGCCGGTCCGAATGATATGGGCCAGGAGAACCCAGGTGAAAACACCCACTCCGATGCCGAATATCAGACCCATGAGACGGAGTGTTCCTTCCAGCCGGATCAGACGCGTCAGAATGTCCCGATTGTCCCGCACAGATTCCACTGAAGCGAGGGATGACACCCTGGATAGGATCGCGTCCATGTCCTCCAGACGGATCCTTGCTTCCAGAAAAGGCCGGAACGGATTCTCACCCAACTGGTCCAGTACATCCGTACCCTCACCCATGAGCGCGCTCATCCGTTCCATTGCCTGTCCGGCATCGACATACCGGACTTCCTCGATACCCGGAATCTCTTTCAACACGGCCGTCAGCACTTCCACATCGGAGGCCCCGGCCTCTTTGCCATCATCCGCCATTTTTTGGAATATTTGTATCTCCGCCTCGGACCGGATCAGGCCAATCCAGTGTCCGGTCGTACGCCAGCCAAGCAGGATCAGCGAAAGGAACAGAAAAACAAGGGTGGTGCTGAACAGCGCCATCAGGTTTGAAAACAGATTCGTTCCAAACAGAACGACAGCTTCGCGGGCATAATGATGAATGCGTTCCATCCATTGTTTCATGCGAACCCCCCGTTGACATCCATCGTCATCCCATGTCTGCGGCTTATCGTCATCATGCCGCCATCCATCCGGATATGTGCGGATGGGCGTCCCATATCCAGCAGATGCGTGGCATGGGTGGTCACAATCACGGTGGTCTGTTCATCCTGCAGGGATGTCAGCAATGCCAGGATGTTTTCGGCATTCTGCCTGTCAAGCGTACCGGTCGGTTCATCCGCCAGAATCAGGAGCGGCTTTCTCGCTATCGCCCGGGCAATGGCCACCCGTTGTCTCTCTCCCCAGGAAAGATGCTCGATCGGAACGAAAGCCTTCATGGCCAGCCCAACCCGATCCAGCGCCACCAGGGCTCTCTGCTTGAGGGAATGGTCCATTGCCTTCAGGAAGCGCATGCCGGCCATCACATTCTCGAGTGAACTGCGTCCCGGGGTCAGGCGGAACTCCTGGAACACGGGACCGATCTGCCTGCGGAGCTTCCTTATCTCACCGGCACGCGCCGTACTCATTTGAACACCCAGCACGGACAATTCACCCGCGGATGGCGGCAGCATGCCAAGCAGGAGATGAAGCAGACTGGTCTTGCCGGAACCGCTCGGTCCTGTGACATAAACAAGATCCCCCTTGGCAATGGATAAATCGAACGGATGAAGTGCTTCGGTTCCATCCGGGTATTTCAGTACAGCGCCATGCGCCTCAATCATGATAGTGCGCCTCCGTGTTTTCAGAATAAGCTGATGGCAATGTCAAGCAGAAGTTCCCCCTCCTGCAGTTTTATCTTCCGTATGGCACCACCCTGCAGCAAGGGTTCCAATTCGAAACGCAGGTCACCTCCGGCAGACAGTGCTGCAAGCTGGACCAATTCGAGTGCGATGTCCTGCTGTGTGCCGGATTCCACCCGATAAACCAGCGTCTTGCCTTCCTCCACCTCGAATGTACCGTCAAGAACCAGTGCAAGGTCCGGCATTTCCATGGTGACCCGGTCCTTGTGAAAGCGGAACACAACCCCCAGCATGCGCCTGTCACCG
>JAIFNI010000272.1 GCA_020047785.1 Clostridia bacterium | reverse complement strand
TTCATGGAGCAGGTTGTTTCTTTCCGTTCCCAGATGATGCGAGGGGGAACTTATGAAGTACGGAAGGAAACTGTCGGTCGAGTTGGCGGAAACCATTCTGAAGAGATATCCCGACCCGGATCAATACCCGTACCAGTCCTGGAGCTACTCCCAGGGTTTCATGCTGTGGGGTTTCATCCGGCTTTGGGAAGAAACCGGAGAACAACGGTATTATGATTATGTCATGAGATACGCCGGGGATCATGTGGACGCAGAGGGCAACATCAGCGGATTTACAGGCGTTTCGCTCGATGATGTGATGGCCGGCTCCGTCCTTGTCTGGGCGTTTGTACAAACCGGTCAGGAGAAATACAGAAATGCCTGCAACCGCATCCGGAGCGTGTTTGATACCTATCCGCGGATGTCCGACGGAGGCTTCTGGCATGGAAAGTGGTGCCCGCAGGAAATGTGGGTGGACGGACTGTTCATGGGTCTGATGTTTCTGTCCAAGTATGGGAAATACGTGGCTGATGGCGAATTCTGTTTCAACGAAACGGCAAAACAGCTGAAGTCCATTTACAGTCACTGCAGGAGAGGTGATACAGGCCTTCTTGTCCATGCGTGGACGGAAAACAAAAGCGTTGCCTGGGCAGATCCGGATACAGGCTGCTCGCCCGAAGTCTGGAGCGAGGGTCTTGGCTGGTACGCCATGATATTGGCGGACGTTCTGGAAGTTTTTCCTGAGTCGCATCCGGAGAGAAGCAGTCTGGTTGAACAGTTCGAGCAGCTTCTCGAAAGTTTGAAGGATCATCAGGATCCGGTGACGGGCCTGTGGGATCAGGTGGTCGACAAGGAGACGCTGTCTGACAACTGGAACGACACTTCGGGCAGTGCCATGTTCTTGTACGCAATCAGGAAATTCATCGATCTGGGGATTACCAGTCCAGAAATCTTTGGACCCATCGCGGAGAAAGGGTATGAAGGCCTCCTTGAAAAAGCGGTTCTGAACGAGGATGGCCTTGTGGACATTCAGGATGCCTGTGACGGACTATGCGTACAGGTCAATTACGATGTCTATGTCAAGTACGAGAAAGTCGTGAACGCGAAGGAAGCCGTTGCGGCTTGTCTGTGGGCGGCAGTCATCATGGAAAAAAACAATGACAGGTAAAGTTCTGAACATTCAGAAGTTCTCGGTGGATGATGGCCCCGGCATCCGTACAACCGTTTTTTTCAAGGGCTGCAATCTCAAATGCCTGTGGTGTCACAATCCCGAGTCGATTGGACGTGAAACGGACATCCGGTTTGATTCGCTGCGTTGCGTGAAATGCGGATTGTGTTCGGAGGTTTGTCCCGTACAGGCGCAACGGCTCGAAGCAGGAGAAAGGTCTTACCTGCGGGAGAAATGCGCAAGATGCGGTAAATGTACGGATGCTTGTCCCGCGAAGGCTCTTTTTGCTTACGGACTGACCATGACCGAACAGGAAGTGATGTCTGAGATTGAGAAGGACAGCGCCTTCTATGAAAAGTCGAAGGGAGGGGTCACTTTCTCTGGCGGCGAGCCAATGCTTCAATTGGACTTTTTGAAAGAATTGCTGATCGCATGCAAAGGGAAAGGATTCCACACCACTGTCGACACGGCGGGTAACGTCTCGTGGAGCAGTTTTCTGGAAATACTTCCAGTTGTGGACCTGTTTCTGTTTGATGTGAAAGCGATGGATGAAGGCCTTCATGTGGCGATAACTGGCGCGTCAAACAGCCGGATTCAGGATAACCTGAGAAATCTGGCTGCAGCAGGCAAAGAAATCATCATCAGGCTCCCGGTCATTCCGGGCGTGAATTTTGTCGATGAGGAAGCAGAAAAGGTGGCAACTTTTCTGGCAGTGTTGAACGGGCGGATCTCCATCGAGCTGCTGCCTTTTCATAAACTGGGAGAAAGCAAGTATGAGAGCCTTCACATGGATTACCAATGCAAGCCGTGTGTGCCTCCCGATAAAGAATGGATGGACAGTCTGAAGGATTTTTTCATGGCGAAGGGGTTGAATGTTCTTTCATGACCATCTTTCTGGAAAAACGGAAATGAATGGTCTGACAGGACGCACTTTTCTGAACAAGAGCATGAATGTCCTTTCATCACTGTTTATGGACAGGAGAAAAACAAGATGAAAACACAAACGCTCAGCAAACGTATTCAGAACCTGAAGCGCAAGACGAATGAAGATACAGGTGATTTCATCGACTTCAACAAGTCCGTGTATGACAGGGTGATGCGTGAAACGACATCCGAGGCGATGGTGGTCCGCATGGCCAAGGGACTGTCCGCGTTTCTGAAGGTAAAGGACATTGCCGTGGATGTAGAGGATTTGCTGGCCGGGCGCGCGAAGGTTGTGAATTGCCAATATTCCCATCCATTTGAAAACCGGAATGAACTGAATGCGATTCTTTCAGGTCCGCATGCCGGTTGCATCAGTCAGGCAGACAAAGAAACAGGAGAAGAATTCCTGAAAGGCGTCGGAATCGGCATCTATCAGAGATGGCCGAGTGGGCACGTCATCGGCGGATATGACCGTGTGCTGCAGGTCGGGTTCAAAGATCGGATTGAAAAGGCGGAAGCCATCCTGTCTTGCGATGACTCGGACAAAAATGCGTTTGCGCAAGCCGTGCTGATTTCCTGTGAGGCGGCAAGGGACTATATCCTCCGATATGCCAAGATTGCCAGAGACACGATCCCGACTGCGGCCTCGGACGACCGGAAAGCGCAGTTGGAGCGAATTGCAACGGCATGCGAGTGGGTCAGTACCAACCCGGCCAGGAGTTTTTTCGAAGCCGTCCAGCTCCTTTGGCTGACCCACGAAGTGATTGTATGTGAGCAAGTTTGCGGCTCCCTGTCCCTGGGCAGGATCGATCAATACCTGTATCCTTTTTATGCGGCAGACCTTGCGGCCGGCGTGATCACAAAGGAAGAAGCAAGTGAAATCATTGAAGCGTTATGGATCAAATTCGGCGGCCTTCGGAAAGCATACCAAAACGTCGTATTGGGGGGTGTGGATCAGAATGGAAATTACGCCGTGAATGACTTGTCCTATATGTGTCTGCAGGCAACCAAAAAATTGCGGATGGACCAACCCCTTCTCTCTGTCAGATGGCATAAAAGCATGCCTGAAGCATTCTGGCAGGAAATTCAGGAGCTGATTGAGATCGGG
Source organism: Clostridia bacterium (assembly GCA_020047785.1). GTDB lineage: Bacteria > Bacillota > Clostridia > DSM-8532 > DSM-8532 > JAEWSN01. The sequence goes on along the minus strand of JAIFNI010000272.1, from coordinate 6,024 downwards.
CTTGGGTTTCCGGCATTGTTCAATGACGAAGTGTGCATAGCGGCAAAACGCAGACTGGGTGTTTCAATAGAAGATGCCTGCAATTACGGCGTGGTCGGCTGTGTCGAGATAGCCGTCCCGGGTAAAGAGTTCGGACATACGGAGTGCTTCCGGTTCAATTGGGCGAAAATACTGGAAATCATGCTGAATGATGGGACCTGTACCTTGACCGGCGAGAAAATGAAACTGAAAAACAGCCGAAACCTGGATGACATCAAGTCTTTTGATGAATTTTTCAACTGGTACAAGGATGAACTTCTGCATTTCCTGGACCTCGGGTTGCATGTGACCAATTTTTTCGATGCGCATTATCCTGAAAACTATCCCATTCCTTTTCTATCCGCCTTCATGGATGGCTGTCTGGAAAATGGCGGGGATGTGACGGCCGGCACGACCGTCTACAATTTCACTTCTGTGAACGCAGTCGGCATGGCCGATACTGTCGATTCCCTGGCTGCCATGAAGAAAACAGTCTTTGACGATGCGAAAATGAATCTTTCCGAACTCTCTGAAGTTTTGCGGAATAACTTCAATGGCTCGGAAAGATTGCGGGCGGAACTGGTGTATCAATGTCCGAAATTCGGAAATGACCGGAATGAAGCGGACGGTTTCATGCAGGAACTGTCCACGCTTTTCTGCGACCATGTCGATGGATTTTCAAACCCGAGAAGGGGTCGTTTTCAGACGGGATTCTATTCGGTTGAATCCCATGCGTACAGGGGATTGCAAACGGGTGCACTGCCTGATGGCCGGTTGAGCAGAGTATCCCTGGCAAGCGCCCTTTCGCCCTGCCACGGGGCGGATATCCTGGGGCCGACGGCTGTGATGAAATCCGTCACCAAACTGGACCATCGGATGTTCGGCAATGGCATGGTGCTGGATCTGAAATTCCATCCGGCCTTTTTTGAGAACGACAAACACCGCGAGGCATTCAATTACATGGTTGAGACCTATTTCGAGCTGGGCGGCATGGAGGTCCAGTTCAATGTGGTCAGCCGCGAAACCCTCGTGAAAGCGCAGCTTGCGCCGGAGGAATACCGTGACCTGATCGTGCGGGTATCCGGGTTCAGTGCTTATTTTGTGACACTGGACAAAGCCATTCAAGACGAAATCATTGCACGCACGGAGCATTCGGCGATTGCCTGAGGGGTATAAATATACCATCATGACTATTTTTCTGTCATGCTGTACAGTTTCTCAGCGCCATTCTCTTATCTTCCGCAAATCATCAAGCATTTTTTGGTTTAAGCAAACACTTGCACTATGTACAAGTGTTTGATAATATGGATAAATATATGAAGAATACCTCCGAAGAAAAGGAGTTTCCATGATAGAACTAATTGACCGTAAGGCATATTTGGAGCAATTAGCCATGTGGCGGCAAGAAGAGATGATAAAAGTGGTCACTGGGGTTCGACGGTGCGGCAAATCCACACTGCTTGAATTGTATATGAACAAGTTGAAGGCAGATGGTGTTACAGACGATCAGATCGTATTTATCAATCTGGAAGACCAGGATCATGCTGAATTATTGGATTACAAACAGCTGTATGAATATGTAAAATCACACATCCGCATGAATCAATGGATCTATGTGTTCATCGATGAAATCCAAAATTGCAAAGAGTATGAACGGGCAATTTCAAGTTTATTCCTTAAGAAAAATGTTGACATATATATCACGGGATCCAACGCCTATATGCTCTCCAGCGAATTGGCAACAAAGCTGACTGCCCGGTATATTGAAATTGACATGCTTCCACTTTCCTTTGCAGAATTCAGTCAGGTTGCAGATACGACCGACAAACGCGAGCGCTTTAATCAGTATATGAATATGGGTGCATTTCCTTATGCCACGCACTTCATGGACAATTCGCTTGCCCATAGCCAATACTTGGAGGGTATATACAATACAGTGCTGGTAAAAGATATAATGATCCGAAAAGGGCTGAATGATATTACCATGCTAAAATCCATCGCAAGTTTTTTGGCTGACAATACAGGCAGTCCAGTGTCCGCCAAGAAGATTGCCGACACGCTCACATCGAACGGGCGCCCGACCGGTTCAGCAACGGTGGATACCTATTTGTCGGCACTTACTGACGCTTATCTTTTTTACAAAGTGAACCGATATGATATCAAAGGAAAAATGCATCTGAAAACCGAAAGCAAGTACTATATTTGCGACACAGGTCTGCGGAACATGATACTTGGGACACAAGGCAGAGATGTCGGACATCAGATAGAAAACATTGTATATCTGGAGTTATTGCGGCGTGGATACACTGTCAGCATAGGCAAGTCCGGACGTGGCGCGGAAGTTGATTTTATCGCAGTCCGTGATAAGAAAACCGAGTATTATCAGGTTTCAGCGTCGGTGTTGGATGAGAGTACGTTACAGCGGGAGCTCACGCCACTCAGGCAAACCATAGACAACTACCCGAAATTCCTGATTACACTGGATGATATCACAAGCGACCATAAAGGAATCAAACAGGTGAACCTGATTGACTGGTTATTGCATCTTTAAGAACTAAAAATCCAGAAACGGTAGAACATGAGGTAAGTGTAGTTACCAGGATCCCATAATTTTATCCAATGAAAGCCCCTCGAAACCAGCAAAGGCCGCAAGGTGAGTTCATCATCCACGTTCATTTGCATTTATCGGTGAAACATCGCCACAGGAATGCTGCATATAGAAGACCCCGTGGTTGTGAGCTGTTTCGCAGAATAGACGCAGGGACGGCTTGAAGAAATGGCAGAAGTCTTCCTTGCTGATGAACATGCTATGCTGAATGCCGAAGTCGTTGCAATTCTCCACCAATACGCCGCGCCCTGCGGCGATGTCCAGTGTCCTGTCCAGGTAGGCGTTCCAGAATCCGGTGATATGATTGATAATCGCCAGGGCAATGTCCGGTTCTTCCTTCATCAGGCAAAAGGCATTCTCCTGACCGCACAGGTGCAGGAAATTGTGGAAAATTGCCGCATTGATTCCGGTGCATAGGGCAAATTCATCATGATTCCGAATTTCAAGGTCAAGCGCCGTGCCATCAAAATCATCCAGTGACGGAATTGGGTAGGAGAGCACCTCGTCGATGGATCCGACATCGGCAAAGGGTGGATGCGGATTATGTTCCCAGTACATGTCCCTGATCAGGTCGGCCTGGCGGCCTTTGTAATGCAAGGCAGGTCCGCGGTAGTTCGGTCCTCCGGTGTGCCAGACATCGATGCCCTGCTGCCGATAGAGCTCTTCCCGGGTCTTCAGCCCGAAGTAACCCGCCAGTCTTTGCTCATATTCAGCCGTCGTGCCGAAAAGACCGGCCGGTATCCTGTCGACACGCTGATAGGTGATAGCCCGGCGAACCAGACACCAAGCGGATAGTCCCTGTTATTTGGATGCTGCGCCTTCCATTGATCCGCCTCCTCCACCGGGGGATTTGAAAACAGAAACTGCATGGTGCCATCATTCAAATCCGTGATATGCTTGAAAAAGACAGGAAATCGATGTGCTTCTTCCAGGATGAACCTGATTTCGAGACGGCGTGATATGATTCTGATTTATGAATCCCGGGAGGAAAAAATGATTCAGGATAACCATATAGCAACAGGCTCAGGTGAGAAAACAGTAGCAATTCTATTCCCTCAGGAAGTCAGCACTTTTTCATTTACCGCCAGAGAAATGAAAAAGAAGTTGGAACGTGCCAATTTTCGAGTGACCTTGATGGATGTTTCCCATCTCTCAAGTGTAAGCGCAGCCTATAAAATTGTGCTGACAACCAGAGCAGATCTGGCTGCCGGCGACTATCCCGGGTCACAGGGATTTACCTTGCCGGTGTCAAAACCGGAAGGGTATTCGATCCGGAAAAACCCCGAAAAGGACGATGGCTCCTGGTATGTGATCGGTTCTGATAAAAGCGGGGCGATGTATGGAGGCCTTGATTTTGCGGATGAAATCCAGGCTTCGGGTCTTTCTGCTCTCTGCGAGGTGGACGATGAGCCATATCTGGCCTCCAGGGGCATCAAGCTGAACATCCCCCTTGACGCGCGCACCCCCAGTTACTCGGATTCGGGGGATTCCGCCCAGGCCAATATCGGGAATATGTGGGACATGGGTTTCTGGCACGAGTTTTTGAATGAAATGGCGAAATGCAAACTGAACACCTTGTCGCTTTGGAATCTGCACCCGTTTCCGTCCATGGTGAAAGTTCCTTCCTATCCCAACGCAGCCCTGAACGATGTGATGAAAACGACCGCGATCCTGAATCCCGACCTGATGGCAAGAGGCATGTCGACCCCGGAAAGCCTTGCAGATTTGCAGCTCGTAAAAAAGATGACGATAGAGGAAAAAATCGATTTCTGGCGGGCGGTCATGCTATATGCGCAGGATCGAGGGATAGACACCTATCTGTTTACCTGGAACATCTTCATTTATGGAACGGAACACTCAGGGTATGATTTTACGACATCCGTGACGGATACCCATACGCAGGACTATTTCCGGAAGAGCGTGGAGGCGTTGATTTCAACATACCCGCTGCTGAAGGGGATCGGAATCACAGCCGGGGAGAACATGTCCAGGGACTCGGTTCCGGATGAAACATGGTTGTACAACGCATATGGAAAAGGGATTCAGGATGCATTGTCCCAGGATGAGAACAGAAAGTTCCGGTTGATTCACAGAATTCAGTTCGCCAATATTTCTCTGGCTCTGAAAACGTTCTCAAACCTGCATGACAGGTGCATCCTGGAAACCAGTTTCAAATACGCCCAGGCGCATGTTTATTCCTCTGTCAGGCCAGGCTATGTCCATGAGCATGATGACGCCTATCTGCGGGATATCGGCGGGCACAAAACATGGCTGACCCTGAGGGACGATGATTACTATATGTTCCGGGGCGGAAGCGATCCGGACTTCATCCGGGAATTTGTCCTGCAAATGCCCCATGCACAGATGCAGGGGTTTTATCTTGGCGCGGATGGATACACCTGGGGAAGAGAATACATTTCCATGAACCCTGACAGCCCGCAGGCACTTGTCCTGAAGAAAAGATGGTACTCCTTGATGCTCTGGGGGAACCTGACCTACAATCCCCATGTGAAGGATGATAAATTCATTCATGCTTTGCAGAGGAAGTTTCCAACCATTCAAGCAGGTGATTTGTTCACGGCATGGGCCAAAGCGTCCCAAATCATTCCGCTCGTGAACCGGTTCCACAATGAAAAATGTCAAATGGACTTCGAATGGTACCCGGAAGGTTGCACGAGTCTGTTCGGGTTCCATGACATTGACCGGTTTATCCGCAGTGCGCCGCAACCGGGGGAGGGGATCATCGGAATCCCTGCCTATGTGGAAAACTTGAAGAATGGCGTGGAAACAACGGATGACACCCCGGTGTCTGTGGCGGAACGCTTGTGGGAAATCACCGGGCAATGTATTCACCTTCTGCAAGGGTTGAAAGCTGCAGATGACAAGGAACTTGACGAGACGATTGGAGACATCCGGGCCATGGCGTCTTTGGGGCAGTATTACTCCCGGAAAATTCTCGGTGCTCTGCATACATGCATGACTGAAAAGGAAAACGATACGAACAGAAAGAACAGCCACAAAACACAGGCAATCCAGTACCTTGAAGAGGCTTCAGCGCATTGGAGGCGATATGCAGCCTCTGTCAGCGGAATGTATCAGCCACAGGCTCTTACCAGAATGGTGGCCATGGAGAAAGGTCTCATTCCACCGTTCAGACAGACAGATATTTCTGCATTGCAAAAAGAGGTGGATCTGGATATTGAGATTGCCAGGAAGTTATGCTGACTGAAGGTCCTCTTTCCACGCCGAGGACGCGGTTTCTGATGTCGTTGAAACGACATGAATAAAAACGGTTGTGTCAGAAGCACAGTCCGGAGAACCTCACTTCATGACCGCGTCCCACGAACCGCTCATGACACCCGGAATCTCGAAAGTCCCTTCCAACTGCCCGGGACTCG
>JAIFNI010000234.1 GCA_020047785.1 Clostridia bacterium | reverse complement strand
GACGGGTCTGTCTGCGGCTCATTCCCCTCCTGCTGGTTTTCGCGTTGCTCACACCGACGCTTTCCTTTGCAGCGACAAGCACCGCCGCCGTCAGGCTGACCGCAGAAAACGCGATGACCACATTCATCCTCGATACAGCTGACTATCCTGACAGCTTCCTGTACAACATCGGCCGGGACTCCGAAACAGTGACCAACCTGCTTTTCGACAACAATGCCTATAACCTGATGCTGGCCTTGTCCGCCAAAGCATTTTCGTACAGCAGGACCGGCAGCCGAACCGGTGACTATTTCCTGGAAATCACCCCCACATATTTCGATACTGCCGCAGAACGTGCCGCTGTCCGAACTTACGTGGACCAGGTGGCTCTGCAGCTCTTCCGTTCGGACATGTCGGAGCAGGAAAAGCTGCTGGCCGTCAATGACTTTCTTGTCCGCAACTTTGAATACGATCAATCCCTCAGCATTTACTCAGTCTATCCCTTCATCACGCAAAACACCGGGGTCTGCCAATCCTACGCCCAGCTGGCGGTCATGCTGCTCCTTGCAGGAAACATGGAAGCATACCCCATCGCCGGCACTTCCGACAGCGTGGCCCATGCCTGGGTCGGTGTCCGGGTCGACGGAGTCTGGTATGAATTCGACCCGACCTACGATGACAGCATCGGATACCAGAACGCCGCCACCCGGGTCGAGTATCTGATGCGGACCCATGAGGACATGGTGCGTGAAGGCCGCCAGTACGACAGCTATGCCCCGTTCACTTATAAATGGACCAACGGACCCGTTTCCGCCGTCGTCGTCGAAGAACCCGCTCAGGTCACGCAGCCAACCACGTTGACAACTGCGTCTCCCGCCACATTCTCAGACGTTCCGGCTGGACAATGGTACACGGAGGCAGTCCGGCAAGTCAGCCTCAGCGGTCTGATGGTGGGTTCAAACGGATTGTTCAATCCGAACGGTACCGTGACCCTGGCTCAGGTCGTCGCTGTGGCGGCCAGACTCCATGCCCAAAGGGAAGCAAATGAAGACATTCTGGCGGAATTCATCAATGCCTACAAGGAGCAGCGCCAGCCATGGTACCGTGCCTATGTGGACTACTGCAAAATGTACAGTCTGATTCAGGGCAGCGAATTCGGACCATCCTGGGAATCCCGCATCGCAACAAGGGAAGAGATGGCCTACATCCTTCATCATGCAGCCGGAACCGTCACCGCCATTCGCCAAATCGCCATACCTGATCTCGCAAGCGTGAGAGTTGCGTACCAGCCTGACGTGGTTGCCATGGCGAATGCCGGCATCATTTCCGGAACGGACGCAAAAAACACATTCAAACCGAGGGGGTCGGCGACCCGGGCGCAGCTGGCGGTCATCCTGGCACGTCTTTTGCCCGGCAGGAATTGAGCAATGGAATCAACACTCTCAGCAGTCCTGGAACCTCACGGCCGTTTCATCCTGGATTGGACGACGGACGTCCCGACATCCCCGATACCCGATGCCCCTTCCTTGCAGAGTCCGTCACAACAGCTCTTTGTGCAGCATCTTGCCGACCCATGGAAAGCCATCCTGTCGCAAGCATTGTCCGAACCGCCACAAGGGATCTCACCCTCCACCGCGTACATCCTCCTGCTTGGCACCGCCTTTCTGAAGGCATTCTCGGGTTGTCCCGAAGCAGAATTCGCGCGCAGCCGGACACAGGTTCCTCTGGTCAATGAACATGCATCAACCCTTCTTGCGGAATCTCCCTGGATGTCCGGCGCGGAGCACCTCTCCCGTGAATGGCTGGATGCGGCATGGGCGGCCATGCAGGCAGCATTGGCCAGCCTGCTGGAGGGATGGAGCGGTACGGTCACGGAATGGCTGGCTTCAGGAACCCGACAATGGACGACCGCAGGCCGAATCTGCTTCCATCTTGTTGAAAACCGCAAGGGGGACACGCCATTTGCCTTTCTGGCAACCTACCTGCCGGAGAGTGATCTGTCCGGATCCGCTCCCGGCCGCCTTCCCCGCCATCTGCCATTAAAAACGGCCTTGCAGGAATACGCGGCGAATCACAGCAAGCTGCTGGCGCTGCTTTCCGTCGTCCATCGCGCGGCAGATTCCAGTTCGTTCATGCGGGGACTGCTGGATTCGGGCGAATTGTTCCAGCCCATCGGACTTTCAGCAAAGGAAGCCTACACGTTCCTTTCGGAAATCCCGCTTTATGAAAAGAGCGGTATCCTATGCCGCATGCCGGATTGGTGGAAAAAACGCGCCCATGTGCCGACAGTGCAGATACGAATCGGACAGAATCCGGTTTCCCGTCTTGGTCTGAATGCCATGCTGGATTTTCATGCAAAAATCTCGGTCGACGGCGAACCACTCACCGAGCAGGAAATTCGCGCATTGCTGCTGGAAGCGGAAGGGCTGGCCCTCATCAAGGGACGTTGGGTGGAAATTCGACACGACCAGCTCAAAAAGACCCTTGAGGCCTATAAGCACGCAGAGAAGCTGATGCGCAGGAATGGCATCACGTTCGCCGAAGCGCTTCGGTTCCAGCTGGAGCATGAGACGAAAAGCAACCCGGACATGCCGGACCATGGTGTGGCAGAGGAATCTGAAGCGGGTACTTTCCTGACGGAAGTTTCCCATGGCACCTGGCTGCAGGACATGCTGGCACACCTGCGGAATCCTGAAAATCTGACGCCTATGGAAACCGGTTCGGATTTCCACGCCAGACTCCGACCCTACCAGCAGACAGGCCTCAACTGGCTGGGAACCCTGCAGCAGCTCGGACTCGGTGCCTGTCTGGCTGACGACATGGGACTCGGCAAGACCGTGCAGGTGCTGGCGCTGCTGAATGGCCTGCAAAGCCGAAGTCTGGAGAACAGCACGCATTTCTCAGCCCTGCTTGTCCTTCCCGCTTCCTTAATCGGGAACTGGACGGCTGAACTGGAGCGGTTCACGCCGTCGCTGACCTACACGGTTCTCCATGCTTCAATGGGATCGAGAGACAGCCTCTGCGCGAATCCGACCCTTTCCATCACGACCTACGGCATGCTCTCCAGAATGCCCGCTCTGTGTGAACAGGACTGGGACATGCTGATTCTCGACGAAGCGCAGTCGATAAAAAATCCGGGAACACGGCAGACCCGTGCTGCAAAAGCCGTTCCTGCCCGGTTTCGACTGGCCCTGACGGGCACGCCGGTTGAAAACCGCCTCGGGGATCTATGGTCGCTCTTCGACTTTCTCAATAAAGGACTTCTCGGTTCCCCAAAAGAGTTCACAGCCTTTTCCGACAGGCTTTCGACCCATCCGTCGGGATATGCCCCACTCAAGCGGATGATCTCCCCCTTTGTGCTGCGCCGCATGAAAACCGACAAAGCCATCATCTCGGATTTGCCTGACAAAGTGGAGATGAAGACCTATGCCCTGTTGTCCGAACGGCAGGCAGTTCTGTACAAGGAAGTGCTCGAAGACATCCGCAGGGCAATCAACGGCGCGGTATCCGGCATCGAACGCAAAGGCCTGGTCCTGGTCGCGATGATGCGGTTCAAGCAAATCTGCAACCATCCGGACCACTACCTTGGCCAACCGACATTCCGGCCCGGAGACAGCGGAAAATTCGAACGGCTCCGTGAAATCTGCGAAGTCATCCGGGACAAGCGGGAACGCGTACTGGTATTCACCCAGTTCAAGGAGATGACAGAACCGCTGCGACTGTACTTGGCCGAGATATTCGGCCATGACGGACAGGTTCTGCATGGCGGAGTTCCCGTGGCTAAGCGCCGCGAACTGGTGGAAAGATTCCAGGGGCACGAATGGGTGCCGTTCATGGTTTTGTCCATCAAGGCCGGCGGCGTAGGATTGAATCTCACGGCTGCAAACCATGTCATCCACTTCGACCGCTGGTGGAATCCGGCCGTTGAAAATCAGGCGACAGACAGGGCATTCCGTATCGGCCAGCAAAAAAATGTGATGGTGCACAAGTTTGTGACGACTGGTACACTGGAGGAGAAGATTGACCGGATGATCGAGGACAAGCGCAAGCTGGCGCAGGACATCGTGCCGGACATGCAGGAGGCCTGGATCACGGAACTGGACAACAGGCAGCTGCTGGAATTGTTTCGGCTGGATGAGACACATTGAGGCTGGATGAGGCTGAACGGGACACATTGAGGTTGGATGGGGCTGGATGAAACACATTGAGGTCGGATGAGGCTGGAGCGGAAGCAGTGATGAAAGACATGTGGATGCGGTAAATCGGAGGACATATGTTCGGAAGAAAAAAGAACCGGTCATCATTTGGCCGCGGCAGTTCCTCGTCCTATGGCTATCCTGAGTATGTTCCTGTTTCGGAAACAATCGCCCGCAACGAAAAAAGCGTTGCCACCCTTCGGAAAAAGAATCCGAACATCGCACCGGTTGTCGTGACTGGCCGGAAGTTGGCGCACAGCTGGTGGGGAATCGCCTGGAGCACAAATCTCGAAAGCTACGCGGATTATGCGTACCGCCTGGACCGTGGTCGCGCTTATCTTCGGCACGGCGCAGTTCTGGACCTTCAGATTCTGAACGGCAGCGCGGAGGCCCTTGTGCAGGGCAGCAGCCGCGCGCCCTACCAGATCAGCATCACTGTGGACCCATTGAAAAAGGCGGACTGGGACCGGATCCGCCTTGCCTGTCAAGGACAGATGTCATCCATGCAGGCGCTTATGGCCGGGAAATTTCCCGCTGAACTGGCGGAAGTGCTGAAAGCCAAGGGGAAAGGTCTTTTCCCTTCCCCGAAGGAACTTCACATCCGGTGCAGTTGTCCTGATTATGCAACGCTCTGCAAACATGCCGCAGCGGTCCTGTATGGCATCGGCGTGCGATTGGATGAAAAACCCGAACTGTTCTTCACGCTTCGTGGACAGTCGATGACGGGACTTATCGAAAAAGCTGTGGCAGATGGCGCCCGTGTTCTGATCGAAAAGGCTGAAGTTCGGAGCAACCGGGCGCTTGTGCCAAAAATCTCTGAATATATGGATTCCGATGAATTGGATGAGTTGTCTGCCTTGTTTGGCATCGAATTCGGTACGGCTGGCACTGCAAATGCGGATAAGTCGCCTGTCGGAACAAAGTCTGCCAAAACCCGCACAGCATCTGAACAGTCTTCAGATTCGACATCGACGCGTCGCGGACGTCCACCGAAAGCTGTTGTTGTTCCGGTACCGGTGAAACCGACTGCTGTCCCGGTTCCAGTGGAACCGGCTGTTTCTACTGCAAAGCGTCGCGGACGTCCACCAAAAGCTGAGGTTGTTCTGGTTCCGGTGAACCCGACTGCCGTGCCTGTCAGACGCCGTGGGCGTCCGCCAAAAGTCGCCGTTGTTCCGATTCCAGAGGAACCGGCTGTTGTGCCTGCAAGGCGCCGTGGGCGTCCGCCGAAAGTCGCCGTTGTCCCGGTTCCGGTGGAACCGTCCGTTGTACCTGCCAAGCGCCGTGGGCGTCCGTCGAAAGTCGACAGTGGCGCCTTGACGAAACCTGTGGTTGACCCGAAAACAATGCAAAAGAAACGCGGCCGACCGCGAAAGACAAGGTGATACAGGTAAGAAAGCAGATCAAGAAATCATTCACGGCCCCGTCCCAATCGTCGCCTTGATCCGCCTCACCCCTGCCGAGGAACTCTCCTCCTTCCCGATTTTAAACGACTTGATTTCCGAGGTGTTCTTCGCATGCGGTCCACCGCAGATTTCCATCGAATACCCGGGAATGTTATAAACTTTCACAGTTTCACCATATCGGTCCTCGAACACGCCGACTGCTCCGCCCCTCTTTGCGGCCTCAACGGTCATTTCAAGGCATTCAACATCTATCCCCTCATCGATGGCCTGGTTGACCAGTCGTTCCACCTCACGGATTTCCTCGATCGTGAGTTTGCGGTCGAAAGAAAAGTCGAACCGCAACCGTTCCGCCGTGATATTGCTGCCTCTCTGACGGACCCCCTCACCAAGGACTCTCCTCAATGCACCGTTCAGCAGATGCGTGGCCGTGTGGAGCCGGGTTGTCTGTTCACCGTCGTCAGCCAGTCCGCCCCTGAACTTCTCGCTGGCACCCAACCGCGACATCTCCTGATGCTGGCGATACTTTTCCTCGAATTCCTGCAGATTCACCCGCAACCCTTTTTCGGACGCCAGTTCCATCGTGAATTCAATCGGAAAACCGAATGTGTCATAGAGGCGGAAAGCCAGATCTCCACTCAAAGTCTTTGTATCATCCAGACCGGAGAAATACTTCTCGGCCACCTTCAACCCGCTGTCCAGCGTGCGGGCAAACAATCCATACTCTCCGGCAAACTGTTCGAGAATGTAGTCGCGGTTGTGAACCAGTTCCGGATACACCTCTCCATACTGCCGGATGACAACCTCGGCCAGATGGCCAAGGATATTCTCACGCATGCCAAGTTTTCTTGCCATGCGGATCACGCGCCGGATCAGACGCCGCAGGATATACCCCTGTTCAGAATTGGAAGGGGCAACAGCCTTCGGATCTCCCAGAAGAAATGTCGAAGCGCGCACATGCTCGCAGATGATGCGAAAGGCCAATTCGAACTCCCCTTCGTTCCGCATGCCGGACAACGTTTCGAGTGCGTGAACCAACGGTTGGAACAGCTCGGACTCATAGACATTCCGATACCCGTTTATGGCAATCAGGATTCGCTCCATCCCCATCCCTGTATCCACATTCTTCCGGGAAAGCGTGGAATAACTGCCATCGGCGTTCTTGCTGAACGCCATAAACACATTGTTCCATATCTCGACATACTTGCCGCAATGACAGGCTGGTCCGCATTCATCCCCGCATTTCGGCTTGCCCATGTCATAAAAGATTTCGGTATCCGGTCCGCAAGGTCCCGTCCGTCCGGCCGGTCCCCACCAGTTTTCCTTTCTGCCATATGGAAAAATCTGTTCCTCCTTCATGCCGTTCCGCATCCAGATTGCCTTGGATTCCAAATCGGCCGGAACGATGTCGTCTCCTTCGAACACCGTGACGGCGAGTTTTTCCACGGGAATCTCCAGATGGTTGGTCAGGAAATCGTAACTCATGGAGATCGACTCGTCCTTGAAGTAGTCGCCCAGCGACCAGTTCCCCAACATTTCAAAAAAAGTCAGGTGGGTATCGTCTCCGACTTGATCTATGTCGTCCGTCCTCAGGCATTTCTGGACATCAACCAGTCTTGTTCCCCGTGGATGTTTTTCCCCCAGCAAATAAGGCACCAGAGGATGCATGCCGGCCGTTGTAAAGAGGACGCTCGGGTCATTCTCCGGAAAAAGGGAAGCCGAGGGAATCTCGTGATGGCCACGCTCCGTGAAGAAACGGATATACTTCTCCCGCAGGGTTTGCCAGCTGATCCTGACCTTCCTTTCATCCATGTTTTCTGTTTCGTTCATGACATTCATTTCATTCATGACAAATCCTCCTCCTGTTTTTGAACAACAAAAAGCCCCAAGCCGAAATGATTCAGCTTAGGGCGAACGCAGGGTCCGTGTTACCACCTAAATTCAGAGACAAGCTCTGCACTCTGCCGGTGCGTGGTGCATGAATGCAGCCAGATACCGTTTCCCGGTAACGGAGGAATTCCGGCGAAGCCTACTTGGATTGCTCCTTTCGATTCGCAGCTCGGGGACCGCTTCGATACAGCCTGCGTGAAGATTTCCACCATGCATCTTCTCTCTGTGACGTCAGATTGTCCCGACTTTCCCGTCAGGGCTTTTTGTATTCGATTGCTATAACGGTAGCACAGAGCGCAAGGCGAAGTCAACCCGCAATGACAGGTCTTGCTAGTTGCGTACACAACCAATTCGTGGTATCATACCTCTATTGGTTGCGTACACAACCAAATCGTAGCATCATACCTTTGTTGGTTGCGTACACAACCAAATCGTAGCATCATACCTTTGTTGGTTGCGTACACAACCAAATCGTGTCCGCTTCCTGTCAAGGATTGCTTGCACCGCTCCCGGGAGGATCTCATGGACTTGCCGACAGAACAGATTGGAGATGCCCTTTTCACGGTCACACGGTCCCTGAAGGCCCTGACAGAGAAAGAACTCAAACCGCTTGGACTCGGCACGGGACAACTTCAAATCCTGATGCAGTTTTATGCGGGTGAAGCCACCCGGTTCACGCAAAACGGGCTGGTCGCGATTCTTCAGATCGACAAAGGAAATGTCAGCAGGAACATAGCAAAACTAGTCGAAAAAAAATATCTGCGCATGAGGGAAGATGGCTCCCGAAACTACGAACTCACGGCGGAGGGCGCTTTGCTGAAGACGGAACTGGTCCTTTTTCTGAAGAAAATCCATCGGACAATGGTTGAGGGCCTCTCCCCTGAAGAACTGCATGCCACGATGAAGGGCTTGTCGAGAATCAGCATGAATCTGGAGGAAAGCACATGAATGTTGCCATTTTTTATTTCAGCGGAACCGGAAACACCAGGATGACAGCGGATACCTATGCCGATTTGTTCAGACGTGCGGGACACCAGGTGACCACCTCGTCCATGGAGGACTGCGACCAGGTCGGCGAATGTGACCTGATCCTCATCGGTGGCCCCATCTACGCAGGCAACATGCCGGACTATGTGATTCAGTGGGTCAGAAAGACGGTCCCTCCCTCACAAGGCACAAAAGCCATCATTTTCACCACGTCCGCCGGCCTTGCCAACGCGCATGGCGTCCGTTCCATCGGGAAAAAGCTGGTCAGGAAGGGTTATCGGGTCATTGATACCCAAACGTATGAAATGCCCCGGAATTTCTATATCGACAAGTATGCACCCACCCCGAAGGAGGAACAGCGTCAGCAATTGACGCGCATGATCAGCCAGGTCGGTGAATCCCTTACAAATTTGAAGGAAACCGGAGAGATGACATTCCCGGAAAATGTACTCGGCATAGACCTGCTGGCGGATGTTTTCCGCATCATGGCCAAATCAATGGGACATAACTTTCATATCGATGATTCGTGCGTTGGCTGCGGAAAGTGCGAAAAGAATTGTCCGAAGGCCAATATCCGTCACGCGGAAAAGCGATATGGTTCCAGTTGCATGATGTGCACCCGCTGTATTCATGGCTGTCCGGTGAATGCCATCAGCTACAAGGGCAAAAAAATCGAACAATACAAGGTGGGAAATTGATACTTGGTTTGTTTTCGCTCCCCATCAAATCGAACAGGTCCCGGATCGTACCATCG
>JAIFNI010000013.1 GCA_020047785.1 Clostridia bacterium | reverse complement strand
GGCGTTCCCCTGATGGTTTTCCTGCTTCTGCTTCATCCGGCAACCCCTGTTCTGGCTGAGGACAGGTTTTCCATATCCGAAAAGAATATCGAGATTGTGTTGAATCCGGATGGTTCTGCAGATGTGTCGGAACGGATCGTCTTTGCGATGAAAGGAAGCGTCAACAACCTTGTCATGGAAATTGACAAGCCGGAAGGATGCGATGTCGAGCTGCAGCAGGTAGTCTCATTCGGGTTGAAGGGTCCCCTGATCTGTCAGCCGCTGGAAGGCATACAATGGGATCCGACGGTCCTCTCGGGGACATACAGTGTCATCCATGAACCCGATCGTCTGAAGGTGAAGGTCTATTATTCATTCGGCAGGCATCAAAGCATATTCGTCCTGAAATACCGCATCGGACATGCGGCCCGCCGATACCCAGGCGTGGGGGATTTCTCCCATCGTCCGGTTTCTGCGGAATGGCCCACACGTGTCTGCAACATCCATGTGCGCATCCGTCTTCCCGCCGAAACACAGGAAGGTGAAACGGATTCATGCATTCGAGGTGTGTCTGTCGGAAAATCAGCATTTGACAACAAGCAAATCATTGATTTCAATATTCCTGACACAGTGCCGGGAGAAAACTTGATTGTCCGTATTCTGTTTCCGTCTTCCCAGCTTTCCGCGACAAAGCCGGAACTTGAGCCAACGAGCCGGGACGCACTCCGCCAGGAGGAACGCCTTCTCAACCGGGAGGCCATGGAACTGTCGCTGCGCGCCCGAGAAAAAGCGGCGCTGGATGTGGAGAAAAAGGCGCATGCCAGCGTGATTGAAAAACGCCTGACCCATGATGCGGCGGTTATTTCCGTGTTTTTGAGTTTGATTGGACTTCTGTCCGCACTCCTGCTTTCGCTTCGCATGCGCAGCCGGAATCCTGAAGCGCCGGACGCGCAAACTCCAGAGTTGCTTCAGGTGAATCCCTGGATGATCCGGATGCTGCTCCATCACGGAAGATTTGATGCCCGTGGACTCCTGTCAGCCCTCCTTCATGCCTGTGAAGTCGGCAAGATGCATGTTCTGCATGTTTCGGACAGGGATGGAAAAACGATTCTCACATTTGCGCCGACTGAAGCCGGAACGGTCTGCGGGTTGTCCGTCGGATCGAACGACGCGCAGAATCGTAAATCGGGCGGAGAGCCCGGGTACTGCACGATTGATGTGTCTGGGCAGGAATTTGATGAAAAACTGCTTGCATTTGTTGTGTGTGCTGCAGATACGGAGGGTTATGCCGATTTCGGGAAATGGTCCGAACCCCTCGAAAGAGATGAATGGAAGTCCCGGAAGGTTCGTGATGCCTGGAGGGCATTATGTGCCGCGGCGGATAGGATTTTTGCCAGTTGCGGATTCTCTGCGGACCTGCACAGACGCATGCGTGACAGGGCTCTTGGAGCCGGGATGCTTTTTTTCGGATCCGGTCTGTTCCTGGGGGTATCCATCCCGCTCCCGCAGGGTTATCTTTTGCTGCTTCCTGGTACATGGCTTGTCATGTATGGTACGATGTCAGGAGGATTCACCGGGCATGCCATCGGATGCAGGACCCTCCTTCGAAATGCCCGGCGGCAAATGAGGCGGCGTCCTGGTCAATCCGGACGGTTCATGGAGCCGGTGCGGCTGCGCAAGAAAAGCTGTTCCACGTTCACGGGAGGGTGGCTGGCCAACCCGTCCCTTGCCGTGATGGCAGCCATGGATACGGTTGGATCACGTACCTCGGTGGACCGGGTCGCAGGGAACGCGACAGATCTTGATCCTTCAGTTGAAGGGACTGATCTGAAGCGCACATGGAAAATCCTTCGGAATGTCCTGCTGCGTCTTCAGGATCAGGATGATGGATACGGCGGAACCCATCGGAACTGTTCGGATGGCGTTCCGTCTGATTGAAGAAACAACACCGAAAGGAATGAACATGCCCGAAATCAGCCTGAACAACATTCATAAATACTACGGCGCCGTTCACGTGCTGAAGGGTTTGTCCCTGGATGTGCCGGACGGGGCGAAGATAGGCATCGTTGGCGGAAACGGAAGTGGAAAGACCACGCTTTTCCGTGTTCTTTCCGGTCAGGAGACCTTCGAGAAGGACAAGGGGAGCCTGCATGTCGCCAGGAACCGTCGCATAGGCCTTCTGGATCAACTGCCGCAGCATCCGGAAGGCACCCGTGTGAGGGATGTCCTTCAATCCTCATTCGGAGATCTTCTCCGTTTGAAGGAACGGCTTGAGGAACTGGCCCTCCATCTGACGGACGGGGAAGAGCAGATCCGCCGTTTCGGCACCCTGCAGTCGGATTTCGAACACCGGGGCGGTTATGAGATGGAACACCGGTTCAATCGCGTCGCGCATGGATTGAACATTTCACAGGAAATGCTGGAACAACCGTTTTCCAGTCTCAGCGGGGGCGAGAAGACCCGTGTGAGTCTGGGCCAGATCATCCTGAGGGAAACGGATATTCTGCTGCTGGATGAACCGACGAACCATCTGGACATCGGCTCGGTGGAATGGCTCGAAGAATTTCTAGGCGATTATGCGGGAACCGTGCTGATGATTTCCCACGACCGTTACTTCCTCGATCAGGTCGCGAGCCACATTTTTGAGATTGAAGACGGGAAAGGACAACTGTTTCCGGGCAATTATTCCGCCTACTCAGCCTTGAAGGAACTGCATCGGATCGAAGCGCTTGCCAGGTTTGAATCAGAGCAGAAGAAAATCAGGCAGCTGGAGACAGCCGCGAAACGACTGCATGAATGGGCGAACAGGAAAGACAGCCAGAAGCTTCACAGCGCGGCCTTCAATATCGAGAAGCGGATTGAGAAGATGCAGCAGGAAGGGACGGAAAAACCAAAGACTGAAAAGGAGATGAAGAATCGGTTCAGGGAAGAGGTCTATCGCGGGGATGAGGTTCTTGCGGTCGACCATCTTGTGAAACGGTTTGGTGATCGCCATATTCTGGATGGTGTCGGGTTTGTCCTGTATGGTGGGGATCGCATGGTGCTTCTCGGACCGAACGGATGCGGAAAGACAACCCTGCTGCGCACCCTTTTGTCGGAACTGCCCCCCGAGGAAGGGAGCGTACGCATCGGTCCCTCCATCAAGGTTGGGTATCTCCCGCAGGAAATCCTGTTCGAGGAACCTGCGCGTACGGTCATCGACACCCTCCGGTATGCAAAATCCATGGATGTGCAGAAAGCACGGAATCTGCTGGCCGGATTTCGCTTCACGGGAGATTCGGTGTTCAAGGTGGTCTCCGGTCTCTCCGGGGGAGAAAAAAGCCGTCTGAAACTCTGTCTGCTCATGCAGGAGGAGGTGAATCTGCTCATTCTGGATGAACCGACCAACCATCTGGATCTGCCGTCCAGAGAATGGATCGAGGAATCCCTGGATGATTTCGGGGGAACCATCCTCTTTGTTTCCCATGACCGGTACTTTATCCGCCGTTTTGCAAACCGTGTCGCGGAAATGGAAAACGGCTGCGTCGGCACGTATCAGCTCGATTATGCCGAATACCGCGCCTGGAAGGAATGGCGGCGGAAACGGGACGATGAAGGTGCGGACGTCATTCAGGGCACGCGCACCGAATCGGCACGGGAGAGGCAGGCTGGAAAGGAACGGCAGCGGAACATCGGGGTGGCTGAACGGAAATGTGCGGAACTGGAAAAGAACATCGCGGACATGGAAACCAGGATAGCCGGCCTTGATCGGGAAATGGCCGGAAAGGCGACGGATTTTCTGCTGCTCCGGACACTGACGGCGGAAAAAGAAGCATTGAATCGGACACTGCCAATCCTGTATGATCAATGGGAGGCGGCGCAGACAGCCTTGTCCGCGCTGACTGAAGAAGGTGACGGAACCTGACACCCTTGACAATCGATTCGATATCAGGAGGAAAATGAAATGCCGATGCTGGACATGCCCCTGAAGGAACTGCAGGAATTTACAGGCAGGAATCCACGCCCGAGTGACATGGAACCGTTCTGGGATGCGGCCGTCGCCGAAATGAACGCCGTCGATCCCGCGGTGGAACTGGTTCCCGCGCAGTTCACCACCTCATTCGCGGACTGCTTCGATCTCTGGTTCACCGGTGTCCGCGGCGCGCGGATCCATGCCAAATTCCTCAGACCCAAAAACCCGGTCGGAAAAGTCCCGGCCATCCTTCAGTTTCACGGGTATACCGGCCATTCCGGTGACTGGTTCGGAAAACTCGCTTATGCCGCAGCGGGATTTGCCGTGGCCGCGCTGGATTGCCGCGGTCAGGGCGGACTTTCGGAGGATGTCGGCGGTGTGAAGGGCAACACCCACAACGGCCATATCATCCGGGGTCTTGGGGACAAGCCGGAAAACATGCTGATGCGCCATATCTTCCTCGATACCGCGCAACTGGCGAAAATTGTCATGGACATGCCGGAAGTGGACGGAACCCGGGTGGGAGCCATGGGCGGATCGCAGGGAGGCGCACTCACCGTCGCCTGCGCATCGCTGGAACCCCGCATCAACCGCCTGTTTCCCGTTTTCCCGTTTCTTTGCGACTACAAGCGCGTGTGGGAAATGGATCTGGCGAAGGATGCCTATCAGGAGCTGCGCACACATTTCCGGGCCTTCGATCCGCGTCACGAACGGGAAGATGCCATCTTTGAACAGCTTGGCTACATCGATCTGCAGCATCTTTCGCACCGCATCCGCGGTGAGGTGAAGATGGCGGTCGGTCTGATGGACAACATCTGTCCGCCATCCAGCCAATTTGCCATGTACAACCGGATCACGTCGAAGAAGCAGACCGTGATCTATCCGGACTTCGGTCATGAAGGACTGCCGGATGTGGATGACATCAGCTTTGCATTCATGAAGGAACTGCTGTAATTGAATCGCCACCGCAGAAGCAGGAGAGACCGGGACCGCTGTATGCACAGCCATGGAACGTCGGGCTTTTCCGGGCGTTCCATGGCGTGTCCGGGAGGAATCGCATGACGCCGCTGAAATTCAAGCATGAGTTCCGCTCCCATCAGAAATTGATACTGGACCGGTTCGAGGAGGAACGCGGAAGGACGCCTGCGGGGGAAACCCTGCGGTACCATGTCGTGGCTCCCCCCGGAGCCGGGAAGACAATCGTTGGGCTGGAACTCGCACTCAGACTGGGGAAGCCGGCTCTGGTCGTTTGTCCGAACACGGCCATTCAGGGTCAGTGGGTCCGTAAACTCGACTTGTTCGTACAGGATGGGAATCCGGATACGGTCGGTCTGCTGGCGACGACGGACGCGGCAAATCCCAAATGGCTCACCGTGCTGACCTATCAGATCCTCAGCATTCCCGAAGATGCGGGTGAAAGCATGGTGGAGATTGCGGAAGGAATCTGGGTCGAATCCCTGCTTGAATCCCAGGCGATTGATGAGGATGAGGCAAGAGCCCGCATTGTCAAAATGAAAGAATCGAATCCGGCGGCTTACCGCAGGGAAATGGCGCGCTTCACCAAGAAACTCCGCGACGGAAAGCTGGAGGAGCTGGTTGCGCCGCAGACGACCGGCGGATCCGGTACTGCGGAGCCTGGCTTGTCAATCGACAAGATGGCGCCGAAAACCGGCGGACCTGCCCCGGCAGGTTCGGACATCCCGCAGGAGGAGCGGTTTCTGGCCATCCTGCACCCGAATACCCGCAGGCTCCTGAGAGGATTGAAGGCTTCCGGCGTCAAGACGGTGATCTTCGATGAGTGCCATCACCTGCAGACCTGGTGGGCCCAGGTCATGAAACACCTGATGAAATGGATGGAAGTCGAAACCGTCATCGGACTGACCGCCACGCCGCCGTATGATGAGAACGCCGATGTGCTGGAGAACTATATCGGTCTGCTGGGTCCGATCGATTTCGAGATTCCGACGCCCGCCGTGGTCAAGGACGGCATGCTTGCGCCCTATCAGGACCTCCTGTACATGTGCAGGCCTCAGGAAGCGGAATGGGCTTTTCTGCAGAACTGTCACGGCAAATTCCGGGAACTTCTCGTCCGGTTCGCCAAACCGGACAGTGATTTCTGCCGGTTCATGCAGGAGCGGATTCTGGCACGGAAGATGGCGGACGGTACACAGCGGGAATGGAAAAAACTTTTCACGGCACGCAGGGATTTTTGCGTGGCCGGCGTGAAGTACCTGCATTCGGCCGGTATCCGGATTCCCCCGGACATCGCGATGACACCTGCCATGACGGGTCATCCGACACTGGAGGAGTGGACCCTGCTGGTGGAGGATTATGCGCTGAACCGGCTGAAGTTGTCTGCCGAACCGGAGGATGCCTCCCTGTACAACGAGGTCCGCGATGCCCTGTATGCACTGGGCTTCATTCTGACGGAAAAGGGAATCCGCAGCTATATTTCGCCGCTGGATCGCGTGCTTGCCTACAGCCGAAGCAAACTCACCGCAGTCCGGGATATTCTGACGACGGAGATGCGGAACATGGGCGACGCGCTGCGCGCGGCCGTCGTGACCGATTTCGAGTTTTCGAACGCGCTGTCGCTGAAGCAGCTGGATCAGGTGCTCGACGCGGAATGCGGCGGGGCGGTGAGTGTCATGAAGATGCTCGTGTCCGATCCGGAACTGGATCGGCTCAATCCGATCATGGTCACCGGAAAGAGCCTGCTGTGCGATGATGATATATCAGAGGAATTCAAACGGCGCTTCGACGCTTGGGCGAATGAGAACAGCCAGGACATCACCCTGACGCTGGTTCCCTCCGCAGACGGAACGTATGTATCCATCGAGGGGACCGGCCGCGACTGGAACACCCGCTCCGCCATTCTGTTCACCACAGGTCTGCTTGAAGAAGGCCTGACCCGTTGCATCATCGGAACGCGCGGCCTGCTTGGGGAAGGGTGGGACAGTGTCTCGCTCAACACCCTGATCGATCTCTCCGTCGCCACGACGTATGCTTCGGTGAATCAACTCCGGGGACGCAGCATCCGCAAGCATGATCAGGCACCCCGCAAGCTCGCGAACAACTGGGATGTGGTCTGCTATGCCCCGGAACTTGAAAAAGGCGTCAATGATGCCCTGCGGCTTTCAAAGAAGCACAGCCAGTTCTACGGCATCTGCGCCGACGGCCGAATCAGCAAGGGAACCGCCCATCTTGATGCCAGACTTGCCTTGAAGGACCGTCTCGATACCGGGGAGACGAACGCGCTCAATGCGGATATGCTGAAACGGGCCATGATGCGGGAACCCGTTTATGATCTGTGGAGGGTGGGGGAACCGTTCCTGAACATCGAGCAGCAATGTCTGGAATTCCGGCTGGAGCGCGGCAATGTCGTGGGTGACCTGGGTCATCCGTCCATGGCGCTCGCACATCTGCAGTCCAGCACGATGGGTTCCGTCTTCAAGGGAGGCGCGGGCGCGCTGGGCCTGCTGGCCGCGCTCGTGGCGGTGGGCATCAGTCTGCCGGCGGCAGCGGCTGCCGGTGCCGCGTCGGCTTTCTTCCTCTACTCCAGTGCCAGGGGCATCGGAAAGGCGGCTGCTTTCGGGCGCGAGGAAGTGGCACAGGTGAATCCCGGTGTCTTCGCGCACAAGGTTGCCATGGCTGTATTCCGCGCCCTGAAGGAGACAGGGCTTCTTCCGGCGACGCTGCGGGACGGACAAATCACCATATCCGCGGCGGATGATGGTTCCGTGCGTCTGTTTCTGGACGGTACCCCGGAAGAGGCATCCCTGTTCTCGAAGAGTCTTGACGAGTTGCTGAGTCCGCTTGCCGACCAGCGCTATGCCGTGCCGAGATACGAAACGCCGATTCCCGAACAAAAGGGCAGCATCGGCTTCCTTCGGGCGGCCCTGAATCCAGGTCCGCCTTTTCTGGCCGGCTATCATCCGGTGCCCGTCGAACTTGGACTGAACAAGGATCGGGCGGTCATTTTTCAGAAGCATTGGAACCAGCAGGTGAGCCGGGGAGAAATGGTTTACCTGAAAAGCGCCGAAGGTCAGGCCGTTCTGGAACGGTTCGGGCTAACGGACCCGCTGGGTGTGCAGAAACATGTGGCGGCCATATGGCGATGACGGCAGTGCATCCCTGGCGGGAGCAGCGGAAGGTTCTTCTTCATCTGGCCATGCCAATCTTTCTCGAGACGTTTCTCCGCATGCTGCTCGGCAATGTGAATGTTTTCATGCTGAGCAAACTGTCGGATCAAGTGGTCGGCGCGGTCGGAGTGGCAAACCAGGTCATCAATTTCGTCCTCATGTTTTACGCCACCATCGCGTTCGGTACGGCCATCCTGATCAGTCAGAACCTCGGAGCCGGCCGCAGGCAGGTGGCGATGGAAACAGCCAATGTATCCATTCTGCTGGCTGGCATTTCGGGCCTGGCGATCGGACTGCCGCTTGCCGTGCTGGCGCCGGAGCTTCTTTCCCTCATGCGGGTGCCGGATGAAATGATGGATTCGGGTGTCCGCTACATGCAGATCGTGGGCTGCGCCTCCGTGTTCCAGTCCCTGATCGGCGTCATGTCGGCCATCGCGCGGAATTACCGCTACGCACGGATTCCGATGATCATCACACTCGGCATGAATGCGCTGAACCTGGCAGGCAACTGCGTCGTGGTGTTCCGGCCCTTCGGGCTGCCCGAATTCGGCGTGGCCGGCATCGGTGTTTCCACGGCCATCAGCCAGGGTGTGGCGGCCATTGTGATGTTTTCCATGCTGTATTCCCACCGTGAAATGAATCTGCGGTTCACCATCCCAAAAGCCTTTCCATGGCACACGGTGCGCCGCATTCTCGCAATTGGTCTGCCGGGCGGAGGAGATTCGCTCTTCTACAGCCTCATGATGATCATGACGACCTTCTTCATCACCGGCATGGGACCGGACGCATTGACTGCGTCGGTCTATCTGTCCAGCCTGATAGCCTTTGTCCAGATCATGGGCTTTTCTGTCGGCCAGGCCACCATGATTCATGTAGGTCATCTGGTCGGCGCGGGAGAGGACCGGCTGGCCTATCGTTTCTGCATGCGCAGCCATTGGGTGGCGATGGTCCTCAATTTTTCCGTCTGCTTCACTTTTTTTCTGTTTGCCAGACCCCTGCTGGGCATTTTCACGGACAACCCATCCATCATAGCCATCGGGGTTTCCGTGTTTCTTGTCGACCTGTTCCTTGAGCCAGGCCGACCCTGGAACATGGTCATCGGCACGGCGCTGCGCGGAACGGGCGATGTCGTCTGGGCAGTTGTCATCAGCATT
>JAIFNI010000289.1:9327-10095 GCA_020047785.1 Clostridia bacterium | reverse complement strand
ATGGCCAGTTTTTGTTTGGCTTCCTTTGCGGGGAAAAACTCAAAGGAAATGTCGATGCCGGATTTCTTCTCCACCAGGGTGGTGTAGGTGTTTGTTTCGTAGTCCGTGATGTTCGTGTCCGTTGCAAGACCGACGGTCAGGGCGTATGTGCCGGTCACGAAGGGTGCGTCCGCAGGACCCGGATCAGCCAGCAGTTTGGCTTCCTCGGTGGCTGCCGCCGAGGAGGACTCGACGGCGGAGGCAGTTGCGGCTGCCGCTGTGGATGCGGCGGATTCGGATGCCTGGGGTGCAGTCGTCCCGCAGGCGGATGTCACCAGGATGAGCGCAAGGAGAGCGGAGAGAACCTGAGCTTTTCTTTTCATTTTCATATTCCTCCAGCGTTCGATTGGCGGCGGGCACGGTTCATTGCCGGCATGTACCGTACCATCGCGGCACCCAGATTGTATGGTTTTCTTGAGCGCGGCGTCTATTGGAAAGTCCGGAATGTGTCGCCCGCTGGTCAGAATGCCCTATGGATATTTCAGAAAACATCAATTTTTTTCAGCATCCGGGATTGGACGCTTCTGAATTTGTTGTATGAAAGTCAGAATGCACAAGAGTTCAAGGCGGTTCAGGGGAATATTTATGTGATTTCACAGAGATGTTCAATCATGGACGGTCCCGGTGGTGTATCCGCCACGTGCCCGGAGAAACCCCATACACTCTTTTGAAAACTTTGTAGAAAGTGTTCTGCGAGTTGAAACCGATCCGTTCATGCAGCTGATTGAT
>JAIFNI010000289.1:0-9305 GCA_020047785.1 Clostridia bacterium | reverse complement strand
ATCCGTATTCTTCAGCAATTCCTCCGCCTTTTTCAATCGAAGGGACTCGATGAAGTCTCCGAAACTCTTTCCAGTCTGTTCTTTCACAAAGCCGAACAGGTATTTTTCCGAAAGATTGAACAGTTCCGCAACCTGTGCGACACAGAGGGTCGTGTCGGTATAATGCGTTTCCAGATGCGTCAGGATGGCGTCACGGAGGCGGGTGTTCCGGCTGTGCTGCCGGGAGACCGCATGCTCGCAGAGAAGCAGCGCGGTCTGTGCCTGTTCGTCAAGCACATCCCGTATGGGGCGGGCACTGACATCCGCCTGCAGGGCTGGCAGTGCCGTGCTTTCGCTGCCGATTTGCAGGGCGGTATGGGTGAGTGTGTTTTGAATGGACAAGAGAAGACGGTTGATGCCACCTGCATCCAGTGGCCCGAATTGGGCCAGCCGATCCTGAATTTCCGCAAAGGAGCTTCCGACACGATCCTTTTCTCCCATCACGATCAGTTCACTCAGCTTGACTGCCATGGCGGGTGCGAAAACAGTACCGCTGCTGACTGCATATTCCCTGCTGCACCGGAGGACCGTGCTGCCGGGCGTGATGTCTCCGAAGCGCAGGGCGGATTTTGCCTGGATGTAGCATTTCGGAACATGGTCCAGACCACATTCCAGACCGGACAGCACAAAACGGGTTTCAATGCCGATTTTCATGCGAAGAAAACGGGCAATTCCATGCAGGCTCTCCTCTATCTCATCGAGCTGCGTGGAATGGTCATCGTCCAGATTGAAAAGGATGACGCTTTTTCCGGGTTCAAGGCTATGCAGGACATACCGGTGTCCGACATGGGCAGCCATCCATTCGATCAGCACGACACTGGCCATCTGATCCATCTCGTTCCCGGTTCCTGATGCTGATTCCGGAGGGTCTCCGGAATCCGCACCGGAAGGATTGGCGGCCATATCCTGCAGAACAGGTTCGCGGGTCGTGGTCATGAGGGCGACACAAAACCAGGTGTCTTCAAAGCCCAGATCCTTCAGGTATGCGGCCTTCTGTCGACTGTCGAAAAGGTCGTCCTGCAGCAGCCGGTAGGTCATGCCGATGCGGACGGTTTCGTTCATGGCGGCAATCTGCCGCTGATACTGCTGGTTGCTGGTGTTCATTTCCGTAAGGGCATCCTTGATGTAAGAATAAGGATCGCCGGGGGAAGACGCCATTTGCGTGAAAAGGCCGCCGATGGCGTCCAGAATGCCCTGAAGGGGACGGCTCTGCCGACGGGCAAGATAAAGCGAAACAAAGAGCCCCAGCAGAATGGCAGACAGCAGGAAAACAAGCAGATACCTTGTCACGAAATCCACTTTTTCTGCAAATACCCGACTGGGAATGCCTGCAATGACCTGGATCCGGCTTTCTTCATCACTTACGGTGAGCAAGGTCGTCTTCACGCCATTGATGCGTCTCTCCTCGATGCGGCCGGTCGTCTCAAGCACTTCGCCGTCCCAGCGATACGTGTACAAAGGCGTGCCGTTTCTGTCGGACAGACAGAGGAAGCCTTCATTCCGAACATCTTCGGAGGCAAGGACATTGAGGATGCTCGGGACATCCAGCATGGCGACAAAAGCGCTGTCCTTGTAGACAAGGTTGTCGATGGGAAGGGAAATGATGCAATGGATGATGTCCAGCTTCTGTGGCCGATCCAGCACGGAATAACGGTATTCGACGGGAACACTGGGCTTCAGGACCATGCGGCTGTCATTGTCCAGCAGGTATTTCCGCCATTTTTCATAGGTCATTCCCGGAATATTGTTATACAGGCTGAACATGTTACCGCTGTCCGTGAACATTTGCGTATTCGTGAGCGTCACATCGTTTTCCCGAAAAACCAGATAACTGGAAAAAAGAATATCGGAGGTGAATGTCACGCTGCGGAGCAGGCGCTGTGCATTCAGCAGGGTGAAGTGATCGCTGCTTTTCAGTGGCGAGGATACATGCGTCAATTTCCGGATGGATGTGTCCGCCTGCAGGGCGTAGGCATTTTTATAGATCGTGTCGATTTTTTCGTTGATGTCCCGAAATCCGGCCTGCATGGTGTTGAAACTGTCCTTCACCACGCCATCCCGCGCGATGCCGTAGGCTGCATTGTAAATCGGGATGTATGGCCACGCCATGGCCGCCGCCAGAACAAAATATGTGAGGAGAAAACGGATAAAGAGCCGTTGTTTGCGGACAGGTTTGCTGCGCAGCATGAAAGCCTCCGTTTGATTCGGATGCAGGGGATCGTCCACCTTCGCTGCGAATATAACAATGCATGACTGCGGTGCGGGATGCCCAGACCTGTGGAGATTATAACAGATTGCCTTCCCGGAAAGAAAGCCGGGAAATCATCGGATTGAATCTCTCTGGCAATCCTGCGCCGCAGATTGGTTGACTTTCCATTATCACTGGCCCCGGTTCATCAGATGAAAAAACCGCCCCTTTGCAGCGAAGAAAAGCAAAGGAGCGGTTTTCATGCAGTTCCGGATTCATGTCGAAAAAAGGAAAGACATCGAAAAAGGTGACAAACACCAAAAAAGACAAACATTGAAAAAGACAAACATTGAAAAAGACAAACATTGAAAAAGACAAACATCGAAAAAGACAAACATCGAAAAGAGGAAAAATGGAACAAGTTCTTCAATTCGAACTTGGCTTCGGCAGGAAAGGAATGAGCTTCTTCGCAAAGGAGGGCATCGTCATCGTCTGCAGCCAGACTCTGCCCGGGCCGGTCAGGGTGGTCAGAAACAGCCCTTCGCCGCCAAACAGGATGTTCTTGAAACCTTTGACGGTTTCTATGCTGTACTGGACACTTTCCTCAAAGGCAGCCACATTGCCCGTGTCCACCTTGATGGTTTCGCCGGGAGCCAGCAGACGCTCCACCAGACTGCCGTCCACTTCGAAAAAGACCGTGCCGGCTCCTGCGATGCGCTGCATGATGAAGCCTTCACCCCCAAAGAAACCGGCACCAACGCGTTTCACCACATAGGTGCTGAGCTGGACGGACGGCTGCGCGCAGAGGAATGCGCTTTTCTGCGCGATGATGGGGCAGCGGCTGACATCCACGCCGCAGATATAGCCCGGGAAAGAGCTGGCGATGACGATTTCCTGGTTCGGAGCATTGGACGTGTAGGTGGCCATGAAGAGCGATTCTCCGGACAGCATGCGTCCGAGTCCCTTCATGAGTCCGCCGGACATGTTGGTTTCCATCGTGATCCCGACATCCATCCAGGACATGCCTCCCGACTGCGTGTAGATGCTTTCTCCAGGATTCAGGCGGATGGAAACGGCAGGCAGGTTGGAACCGAATATTTCATACCGGAGCTGCCCATAACCCCCACCTGACGGCATGCCCTGCGGTTGGAAAGGGGGTGGCTGCTGTGGTGCAAATCCGCCTGCCGGCGGATACGGATGCATGTTGTTTGCCACCGGTGCGGGAGGCTGAGGCGCTGCGAATGCATTCGATGCGGGAGGTGGAGGCGGAGGTGCCGCAAATGCATGCGATGTTGGAGGAGGAGGCGGAGGTGCCGCAAATGCATTCGATGTTGGAGGAGGAGGCGGAGGTGCCGCAAATGCATTCGATGTTGGAGGAGGAGGCGGAGGCACCGCGAATGCATTCGATGCCGGAGGTGGAGGAGGCGCCGCAAATGCATTCGATGTTGGAGGAGGCGGCGGAGGTGCCACGAATGCATTCGATGCCGGAGGTGGAGGCGTCGACGGGCTTGCTCCGATGATGACAGGTGCGCCGCACCCACCGCAGAAACGGGCATTTTCAAGCAGTTGTTTTCCGCATTTCCCACAGAAAGCCATAATGTCTCCTTCCCGCCGACAAGCGGCGGTGACCGGTCTGTTCCCTGTTTCCATTATATTTTGCCTGCTGCAGGTTTACAACGGTTTTGGAACCTTGGATCCATGAAAATCGGGAACACAGGAAAAAACGGACTCCTCCAGTCGGAGATGTCCGTTTTCCGTTCTTCATGCTGCACGCTCCTTGTTTGCTGTTCGCTTCATGTTTGCTGTTCGCGTCCTGCCCGGGCTCTTTCATGCCTGTCCTGAAAATTTCCGAAGCGGGTAACCTTTTTGAACCAATGGCCGAACAGTCTCAATGTAACACAGGATATTGGATGTTTCATATCATGATTCTCGATAAAAGTATCAGAAAAAAGCGTATGTCGGTTTCGTTCAAACAAAATGTTAAATATGCAGGTCCGGGCTGTATTGGGGACAGGAGCTCTTTTCTTTTACGGAGCATTGTCCCACAATAAGACGGAGGGCTCATTTCAATCGGAACATGCGTCGATTCACGGACAGGCCGATTCATGGACAGGCTGATGGGTAATGATTCAGAAACGGCGTATGACCGTTCCGGCCGGGCAGGGTTGATGCAGAAGGAGACGAGTGTGTCGAACATGGTTGACAGAGAAGCCTTCGCAAGGGAAATGAACCTTGATGATGAAATCATTCGGGAGCTTTACGGTTATTTTGCCGAGGAACTGCGCGAGGATATCACGCATCTTGCTGAAATTGCCGGACTTGCGGATCGGTTGGCTTACGCGCATTGCATTCACAAAATAAAAGGCACATCCTCCAGCTATAAGGCCTGTGAGCTGGCGGAATTGGCAAAGCAAGCGGATGCTTTTTGCAAACAGGAAGAATGGGACCGGGCATTTTCCTTGTCCGGTGCGGTTTTGTCTGCTGCGGATGATGTATTGAAGGAGCTTGAACGCATATGACGGATGTAAAACCAGATAATGTGAAGAGTCTCCAGAAGAAGATCATCCTGATCGTTGATGATTCGAGTGCCATTCGCAAGCAGGTACGCGCCATCCTCGAAAAGGAAGGTTGCGTCGTGCGGGAGGCTGGCAGTGAAATCGGCATGCTGAATGCCATGGAGGAGTATGGGCAGTGCGTCCAGCTTGTCCTGATGGACCTTGATCTGAATGCGGCAAGCGGGTTTGATCTGATTGGCCGGCTGAGAGCCATCGAGCAATACAGCAAAATCCCCGTGATAATCCTGTCGCAGCATTCGGACCGGGAAAAGGTTTCCACGGCCCGACTTGCCGGTGTGAAGGGGTATCTTGTCAAGCCAATCGATCCGCTTCTCCTTACGGAACGACTCAGACAAACATTTGGTTCCATGTGATGTGTTTCATGGACGGGGGGTGAGTCGACCGATGGCATTGAAACTTGACATGCCTGTCTGGATCAACATAGTCTCCGGTCTGCTGGCGCTCGGTCTGCTGCAATACCTGTTGACCCGCGACGCCACACCCGGCATGAAACCCCTTCGCGTCCTCATGGCCAGCCTGGCCTGGTGGGCGCTTTTCAGCGCCATGGAACTTGCTGTCACGGATATTCCCGTCAAAATCCTGCTGTCGCAGATCACCTATATCGGAACCGTCTGCGCCATTCCTGCCTGGACTCTTTTCGCCCTGTCCTACAGAGGGAAACTTGAACGAATCCGGAAGTGGCAATGGCTTCCGATGGTCGTCATTTCGTTCATCATGCTTGTATCCGTTTTCACCAATGAGTTCCATCACGGCGTCTGGACCACCATCACCCCTGATCCGGCAGAAGCGGGGAACCGGCTTATTTATGGACATGGAGTCATTTTCTATGGCTTTATGGTCTTCTCCTATGGGCTGATGCTTTTCGGATCGATCGTTCTCGTCAGGGCCTCCGTGTCGGACAAAGGTTTCCACAGGTGGCAGAGCGCCCTGCTGGTATCCGCCGCACTTTTCCCCCTTCTCGGGAATCTGGCGTATGTTCTCGGTGTCACGCCCTGGCCTTCCGTGGATTTGACCCCGCTCATGTTCACTTTTACAGGATTCGCCTTCACCCTGGGAATCCTCGGGTTCCAGATGTTCAAACTGCTTCCCGTTGCCCGTGACCGCCTGTTTGACAATCTGCAGGACGGTGTCATCGTGATGGATCGGGAAGGACGTCTGGCAGACATGAATCACGCCGCGATCTCCATGTTTGTGGAACACATCGGCGTCACGGAGTGGCAGGGAAAGCATTTTGACAGCCTCTGGCCGGAACTTTCCGCGCTTGTCGCGAAAGGTGGAAAATCAGAATTCATGCCGATTTCCCTCTGTTCGGCAGAGGGGAACTGGCTGGATGTCAGGATGTCCGGATTGACGGGCAGGGAAGGGAGAACGGAGGGGGTCATCCTGACCCTTCGCAACATCACCAGGCTCAAGGAGGCGGAAGCCCTCCTGCTCAAGGAGAAGGAAAGTGTGGAGGAGGCCAGGCGCGTCGCGGAAGAGGCGAGGAAACAGGCCGAGTTTGACAGACAGCAGGCTGTGATGGCCAGACAGTCCGCCGACGATGCAAACCAGGCGAAAAGCACATTTCTTGCCAACCTGTCCCACGAAATGAGAACACCGCTGGTTGCACTCACCGGTTTTCTGCATCTGCTCAGCTACACCGGGATGGATCGGGTGCAACGGCAATATGTTCGGGAAATCGGTCTTGCCTCCGAATCCCTGCTTTCTCTTGTGAATGAAATCTTGGATTTCTCTCGTGTGGAGGCTGGAAAGCTTGAACTGGAGCGTGTTCCGTTCCATCTGGACCGGGTTGTCGAGGAAAGTGCTTCGCTGCTTTCCGTTCGCATCACAGGGAAGCCGATCAATCTGGCGGTTGGCATTGAAACCGAGCCGACCGTGTATGAAGGGGATCCGGGCCGAATCCGTCAGATGGTGCTGAACCTGCTGGGAAATGCCGTGAAATTCACGGCACGCGGTGAAATTCTCGTTGTCCTGCGCAATGCGTTGGCGGATGAGTGTGACGCAATCCCGGAATCGGATGGGATCAGGCGGATCGCAATTGATGTCACCGATACAGGCATGGGAATCCCGAAGGAGGTTCAGAACAAGCTGTTCGAACCGTTTACCCAGGCGGATCGGAGCACGGCGCGCAAATACGGCGGGAGCGGGCTTGGTCTCGCCATCACACGCCGC
This sequence comes from Clostridia bacterium, assembly GCA_020047785.1. Classification (GTDB taxonomy): domain Bacteria; phylum Bacillota; class Clostridia; order DSM-8532; family DSM-8532; genus JAEWSN01. The sequence continues at coordinate 2,330 of JAIFNI010000289.1, read as the reverse complement.
ATGGCTGAACTCATGGGGGGGCGGGTCAATTTATCCAGTGCGGAAGGAAAAGGTTCCCGATTCACCCTTGTTTTACCGCTTCCCATTTCGAAGGATGCACTTCTGCCCGAGGAACGGTCTCCTGTCGATGGGCTGGCAGGTCGGAGCATCATGATACTGGGACCCTGGCAGACCAACCGGCGCATCCTCTCCGGATACCTTTCGAAAGCCGGATGCAGGGTCATGGAGGTCTCCACGGAAATCCAGATGCTGGAAAATCTGTCCGCCCTGGCTGCTGTTGGACTGCCCGACCTGCTTCTGATTGATGACGGGCATGCCGACCTGGATGGTCATGCAGTCCGACAGCGCATGATGATGGACGCAAGGCTCGATGGCATCCGATGCATTCTGCTTGTGCCTCCTGATGCAAGAGAGGACAAACGGAAAACGCAGGACGCCATCTTTTCCGCCTTGATGCTGAAACCGGTCCGGCGTCTTGAAATGATTCAGCTGCTCCAAGATGTCCTGGCGGAGCATGAAATGGCTGCAGGCCGGCGTCTTCCGGAACGGAATGCCATTTCCGTACCTGGTTTCGGAGATTTGATATCCCCCCCGGAGCCTGGACGTGAGAGCCATTCCTCTGACGGCGAGTCGAAAAATTCTCTGGCAGGCTGTCATATTCTGCTGGTTGAAGATACCGAGGCAAACCGTCGGCTCATGGTCATTCTGCTGGAGAAATTCGGTTGCCGTGTCCGGATTGCCGGCAACGGGCAGGAGGCCGTGAGTGCCTTCGAGAAGGAATGGCCCGATATCGTTCTCATGGACTGCCAGATGCCAGTCATGGACGGATTCGAGGCGACACGGCGCATCCGCCTTCTGGAGACGGGTGAAGTCCATGTACCCATATTGGCCATGACCGCCAATGATGTGCAGGGAGAGAGAGAAGCCTGTCTGGAGGCAGGCATGGACGATTTCATGGCGAAACCTGTTTCGCCGCAGCGTCTCGCGGCAGTTCTGCGCCAATGGCGCCCATGATATGCATCGACCGGACGCAGGTTGGGATGCAGCGGAAAAAATCAGGCAGTAGCAGAGTCATTTGATGAGAGGAGTGGTCGGATTGATAGAAGTAAAGGCACTCACAAAGGTGTACAGAAACGGGAATCTTTCGGTGGAAGCGTTGCGCGGCATCGACATGATTATCGGAGAAGGCGAATTTACGGCCATCATGGGACCTTCCGGATCCGGAAAGTCAACCATGATGAATATTCTCGGCTGTCTGGACCGGGCTACGGAAGGCAGCTACAGGCTTGAAGGCGTGGATGTTTCCAAAATGGACGACAATGAACTGGCCGGTATCCGGAATCAGAAGATCGGGTTCGTTTTCCAGACATTCAATCTCCTGCCGCGCATCAATGCGCTGCGGAATGTGGAACTGCCCATGCTTTACGCCAACGTCAGTCCGAAGGAACGGACGCATCGGGCCATGGAAGCGCTGGATCGCGTGGGTCTGGGAGATCGCGTGCACCACAAGCCGAACGAACTTTCGGGCGGGCAGCGTCAGCGGGTGGCCATCGCACGGGCATTGGTGAACAATCCGGCCGTCATTCTCGCCGACGAACCGACCGGAAACCTGGACAGCATCTCGGGCGAGGAGATCATGGTCATTTTCCAGCGGCTGAACCGGGAAGGCGTCACGGTCATCATCGTCACGCATGAACCGGAAATCGCCGCGCATACGCACCGGCGCATCGTCTTTCGCGATGGCCGGATTCAGGCGGACGAACGGCACGAAGAACCGGTGGACGCCATTGCGGAGCTGGAGCGGATGCACCGGGACGCCGTGCACGCGCTTTCCGGAGATATGGGTGCGCAGAAGCAAATGAAAATCGAATCATGACACATCGTACATCTGGTCGACAGGATGGTTTTTCGCCGAAAATACGGCGGGAGGGACAAGGAATGAAAAAGAGAAAATGGTTGATTCCCGTTCTGGTTATCATGGTATTGCTCGCAGTCGCATCGATCATGCTGATATCCGGCATGAATCAGAACACCGCGGATATTTCCGGGACAGGGGAAGTGCTTCGGGGAAACCTCTCAGCGTTCGTCACGGCGAATGGAACCCTGGTGGAGAAAGAAAAGCGGGACGTATATGTGGATACTCCGGTCCGTGTGACGGCCATTCTGGTGGACAAGGACATGCCTGTCTCCAAAGGGCAGGCGGTTCTCGAAGTGGACCTGACGGATCTGAAATCACAGCTGGAGCAGGCCCGCCTGAACCGTGACAGTCAGGAACTGACACTGAAGCGTGTTCGGGACATCGGGAATACGCAGAGCCTGGAGTCTCTCCA
>JAIFNI010000029.1 GCA_020047785.1 Clostridia bacterium | reverse complement strand
ACCGATCCCGCCAAGCTGAAGACGGTGCAGGACTGGCTTGTTTCCTTGAAATCCAACATCAAGCTGTTTGACTCCGATACGCCGAAATCCGCCATGATCAGCGGGGAAACCGCCGCCGGCTACATGTGGTGCGCCGAAGTGGCACTGGCCATGCAGGACAATCCGAATGTCGTGGCCGTGTATCCGGAAGAAGGTACCGTCATGATGATCGACAGCTTCGTGATTCCGGACGGCGCCAGGCATATGGATGCCGCGCAGAAATTCATCGACTTCGTCCTGCGTCCGGAAAACTCGAAACTCGTCTCCGACGAATTCCCTTACGTGAATCCGAACAAGGCCGCGCAGCCGCTCCTTCCGGACAGTTTCAAGAACAATCCGGCCTCCAACCCGTCCGTGACGGAAATGGCCAAGGGCAAACTGCTCGAGAATCTGGGCGACAAGGCAAAGCTGTACGACGATTTGTGGACAGCCTTCAAGAACCAGTAATATTGGGATAGTGATGTGTATCGTGTGTATGGTGATGGGAATCGTGATGTATGGATAAGGAGAATGATTCATGAGCGACATCGGAAGAATGTACATCGACGGCGAATGGGTCCTCTCCGGTTCCGGTGAAACCCGCGAGGTCATCAATCCCGCGGATGGCAGCATTCTGGCTTCCGTGACGGAAGGGACGGCAGATGACGTGAAAAAGGCGGTGGCTGCAGCCCGTCGCGCCTTCGACAAGGACGGCTGGCAGGATACGACCCCGCACGAACGGGCCGCCCTGCTCCGGGCCGTCTGCACAAAGCTGGAACGGGACCGGGAACCCTTGTTGAAACTGGAAACGCTTGACAACGGTAAACCGCTGCGGGAAACCGGTTACGACGTGGATGACACCATCGGCTGCTTCCGCTACTATGCCGGCATGGCGGAAAAGCCCACCGGACAGACCTTTTCCGTACCGGACCCGAATATTCAGACCATGGTCGTGCGCGAGCCGATTGGGGTATGCGGACAAATCGTACCCTGGAATTATCCGTTGCTGATGGCCGCCTGGAAACTGGCACCTGCATTGGCCGCCGGCAATACGGTGGTGTTCAAGCCTTCCGAGTTGACTCCCCTCTCGGCCATCCGTCTGTTCGAGATTTTCGAGGAGGTCGGCTTCCCGAAAGGCGTCGTCAATCTGGTGCTTGGGGCCGGCGCGACCGTCGGCCACGAAATCGCCGCGAACCACGGCGTGGACAAGGTCGCCTTCACAGGCGGAACAAAAACCGGCCGCAGCATCATGCAGGCCGCGACCGGCAACCTCAAGGGCATCTCGCTGGAACTGGGCGGGAAATCTCCGAACATCGTCTTTGCGGACGCCGACCTGGAATCCGCTGTGGATTACGCGCTGTTTGCCATTTTCTGCAACCAGGGACAGGTCTGTTCGGCCGGTTCCCGGCTGCTGCTGGAGGAGAGCATCCAGGATGCGTTTCTTGCTCGCCTTGTGGAGCGGGCCAATAAAATCCGCGTAGGACCCGGGTCAAGTCCTGCCAGTGAAATGGGACCCTTGATCAGCGAATCCCATCTGAACCGGGTTCTTGCTTATGTGGAAATCGGCCGGCAGGAGGGTGCAACGCTTTTATGCGGTGGAAATCGGCTGACTGAGGGCGAGTTGGGAAAAGGCTGGTTCATGCGTCCGACCATCTTCACGGACACGACCCCCGACATGCGCATCGTGAAGGAAGAAGTCTTCGGACCCTTTCTCGTCGTGCAGACTTTCCGAACGGAAGCGGAGGCCATTGAAATGGCCAACGACACCGAATATGGTTTGGCCGGCGGTGTATTCACGCCGGATGGGGCGAAGGCCATGCGCGTCATCCGAAAGCTGCGGGCCGGCATCACCTGGATCAACACCTACAATCCGACATTCAATGAAGCGCCCTGGGGCGGCTACAAGCAAAGCGGCATCGGGCGGGAACTGGGCACATTCGGTTATGAGGAATATACTGAAGTCAAGCAGATCAATCTGAACCTGAATCCCGGTATGTCGGGCTGGTTCGAGTTTTGATGCACTTCAACTGTTCAGTTGGCTGGCGTTTGTCGTCCTGCGACTGTATGGCTGGTTCGGGAATCTTAATCCCACGATTCGAAAATTTATATACTACGGCCGCGTAACATGCGGCTGAAAGAAATGAAGGGAACCTGATAAAAATGGGCAACGCAGCAGCAAGAAAAGAGCTGACCAAAGTCCTGGGCTTTATCGCCTCCGAAACCCTGTCCGATGAGGACAAGACCACCATGGTGGCGGATTCCATCGAAAATTTCAACACCTATGTGAACCCTGGCTGGCTGCAATACCGCAAATCCGTGTCCACGAATGCAGCCTTCATCGAGTGGACAGACAAGGACGAATTCTTCTATGACATCTACGGGGAAGAGTTCATCGACTGTCTCGGCGGCTTCGGCATCTATACCTGCGGGCACCGCAACCCGGAAATCCTCAAGTATGTGCTGGCACAGATGAACCGTCAGGCTCTGCACAGCCAGGAACTGGTCGATCCGCTGCGCGGGTATCTGGCCAAGGTCATGTCCGAAATCACCCCGGGAGACCTGAACACCTGCTTCTTCACAAACGGGGGCGCGGAAGCGGTGGAAATGGCCCTGAAGCTTGCCCGCATCGCAACAGGCGGCCGCTGGGTAATCTCCACCCTCAACGGGTTCCACGGCAAGTCGATGGGCGCGGTGTCCGTTGGCGGCAAGAGCACCTATCGCACGCCGTACATCCCGATGGTCCAGCAGGTCCAGCACGTTGAATACGGCAATGCGGAGGATGTCCGGAAGGCCGTAAGAAATCTGGTGCACGTTGGTGAGAAGGTGGCAGCGATCATTTTGGAACCCATCCAGGGCGAGGCAGGCATCATCATTCCGCCAGCCGGCTACCTCAAGGAGGTCCGTGCCATTTGCGACGAGTATGGCGTGGCACTCATTTTCGATGAGATACAGACCGGCATAGGCCGTACCGGAACCATGTGGCGCTGCGAGGCGGAAGACGTGGTACCTGACATCATGACTTATGGCAAAGCATTCGGCGGCGGCATCATGCCCATCACCGGCATCATTTGCAGGCCGCACATGTGGGTGCAGGATTTGATTGACAACCCGTGGCTGCTCGGCTCTCCGACATTCGGCGGAAATCCGGCCGCCTGCGCGGCTGCGCTTGCCACCATCAACTTCATGCTGGAGCACGACATTCCGAAACAGGCGGCCGAAAAGGGAGAATACCTGATGAAAGGCCTGCTGGCGCTGCAGCAAAAGTATCCGCAGGTCATCTCCGACGTGCGCGGCACCGGCTTGATGATTGGCGTGGAGTTCCCGAAGTCCGAAATCGGGTATGAAGTGGCGAAGGGCATGTTCGCCCGTCGCGTCATGACGGCCGGCACCCTGATCAACGCCAAGACAATCCGGTTCGAACCTGCCGCCACGATCCCCTATGAATCGCTGGACAAGGTGTTGGAACGGATGGACGGGGCTTTGGCTGAAGTGGCGGCAGCGCTGAACTGAACACTGAGTTAGGCACAGAACTGATCCTATGGGACAACAGGCTGGATGGTCGCGTCATGACTTCATATCGCGTCCTCCAGCCTGTTTCATCCTGAGTATGTACCAGACGATTCCGGACATCAGTTCCACCAGTTTCTTCGAGATTGCCAGACCCAGGCCGGTTCCTCCATAAACCTTCGTATCGGAATTGTCCGCCTGCTTTCGATCGGTTATATCCCTTCCGATGCCCAGTACGCCGAGACCGAACCGTAAAAACGGCCGAATCCGGCAGAAATGTCGTTTCGCTCTTTTTCTGTAATGGTGGAATGTGTCTTCTGCAGAATGTCGGCCAGGATCGACCAGTCTTTTTGCACCGCCGGTTCCCGTTCCGGGAGAGACGGCAACTGCTCCCTGTTCTATTCATACCAACTTCTTCGGTGACATTCCATCTTGTGTTTCTCTATTCCGCCTGCATGATTTTTTCATTTCATTGATGTATAATATGGGAAATTCTCTTTCAAATGGAATATCAAAACCGGACAAGGAGAGTCTGATCGAAACCGTAAATACCTCGTTGAAAACCCTGTAAAGCCTCTCCGTGCTGCTGTTTTTCTTGATTTAGCAAAAAGCCTCGACGAGGGAGGAATCCGTGCTGACTCCTTCTCCGTGACTCGTGCCTGCTGCGATTCAATACAACGACACGCTGATCGGAAAGGGGATCTGTCATGAATTTTCAAGAGGCCAACGACAGTATCCGTAAAGCAAATGCGGATGTTCAAAGTGGTGTCATGGAGGAACGGATCGGTCGGATCCGGGTAGAAGCGCTGAGGGTCCGCGATCGGTACGGAAACATATGGAAATACTCCATTGAGCTGGGACAATGGCTGGTCAAGAACGGAAAGGGATGGAACCGTGCCATTCCGGACGGTAAGGATCCTGCCCCCCTCTGGAAAAAAGTTCTTCGCGTATCCGCCCGTTCTCCGGTTCCGATTGATGCCCCGCCCAACCACTTGTTCTCCTATTTGGGCTGGCTGGTGAAAGGGTACTTTGTCAACCTTCCGTATACCATCCTCTTTCAACTGCTGGCTGCCATACTTGTTTTCTATGTCGCCCGGTTTGCCCATACGGTCCTCTACCTCAACATCATCGACTCTGGCAAAACCATGGCATGGCAAACGATCGTGGCCAACCAAACCCGCAAGCTCATCGAAACAAATGCATTCAACATGATGGTGGCCGGCATCACAGAAACAACCTGGGCGCTTTTCGGATTTCTTGTCTCTTTCCTCCTTTTCAAGGCATTCAACGGCTCCCTGATCCCGTTTTTTCACAACCTGGCACGTTTCCCCTTATGGACTGCTTCCTGCTTCTCCGGCAAGGATCGGAACAACCTGCTCATTCTCGCTGTTTCCATCTCTCTGTCAGCCCTTGCCGGACGTTTCTTCGAAACCGAGTTCGCCGCCTTGCTGGTCGGAATTCTGCTGCTGATTTCTTTTGGGGCGCAAAAGGGAAGCATTCCGGGAACCATCCTGCGCCTTGTTGGGGAGGATGTCGGCCGGTTGTTCCGCAAGTCTGTTCGCATTGAAACAAATTCACCCTATCTGATAGTCCTGGGATCTTCCATCGGCCTCATCCTATTCTTCTTATTGTTTCAACAACCCCTGCTGCTGTATGCCGTGATGGGATTCATTCTGTTGTTGGGATTATTAATCCGCATGACCCGCATCAACAAACAAGCGGTCATGATGATGGTCGGGCTTTTCAGCTTCGGTTTGTTCATGGCATATATCCGGCAAGCCTTTGCAGATGACAATTCGACCGGAGATTATGGCGGTCCGTGGTTCTGGTACCAACGAAACAAGGAATCCACCGACTCGTTGGGGGCAGGTGCTGGCGGATGGGGAATGGGCGGAGCCGGAGCTGGCGGAGCCGGTGCAGGTGCTGGCGGTGGGGGACGCAGTGGCGGCGGTCGCAACGGTGCTGGCGGAGGGGATGGTTCCCGCAGCGGCGGCGGTTCTTCCGGCAATTCCTCCGCGCCCGGCGGTGGCGATGGTTCCCGCAGCGGCGGCGACTCTTCCGGCGATTCCTCCGCGCCCGGCGGTGGCGATGGTTCTCGCGGTGGCGGCGGCTCTTCCGGCGATTCCTCCGCGCCCGGCGGTGGCGATGGTTCCCGCAGCGGCGGTGGCAGTGCGACCGGAGGAGGAAGTGCGACCGGCGACAACCCATCGAATTCTGGCGCAAAAAATGGTATGGGTGCAGAAGACGGCACAGGCAGCTCAAATGACGGTAAAATCATCACAGAGGACCAGTACGGCAACGAGATCACGATATTCCCGGATGGAACAACACTCACGAAATGCATAGACGGAACCACTACCTGGGAGTATCCGGACGGAACAAAGACCTCTTTCTATGAAAACGGCACCATCGATTCTTATGCACCGGATGGCACACATACGTTCACCACGCTGGACGGCACAAAGACAATCAATCATACCGACGGGAGCTGGGAACACATTTATCCCGATGGAACCCGTTCATTCGAATTCCCGAACGGTGACAAAACCAGACTACCGGCCGGGGAGGACACAAACAACTATAGTGACTTCGAAGGCAACAAGATCTCGGAGTATCCGGACGGTACCACGAAAACAACAGGTCCGGACGGAACGGTCACATGGGATTATTTGGACGGAACGCAAACGGAAATCTATGAGGACGGAAGTGTCCACACGACGGTGTCGGATGGCACGAGAATCAGTGAGTTCCCTGATGGAAGTTCACGGACCTTTTATCCCGACGGCAGTGTTTTGAATGTTTCACCGGATGGCAGCCGAGTCATCGAATACCCTGACGGCACGCAACATGAGGTCTCCGACGGTAAACCGACACTCACAAAAGATGCCGTCGAAAACGATCTTGTCATATACCCGGATGGCAGAGAGAAAACCACATTGGCGGATGGAACTGTGAGATGGGATTATCCGGATGGCACCAGTAAGGTCGTAAATCCTGACGGAAGCACTATCGTGACCGATCCCGACGGAACACGTACGGCCATGGACCAAAACGGCCAGAAATTGTCTTCCGATCCGGGCAGTGCGACCGAAAAAAGACTGAATAAGCCAAACAATTCCGAACCCGCCAAGCAAGCCTCCTCTCCCAATGATCCGCCGCCCGCCTCCAAGACCGACGGTGCACTGCCTTCCGAACCCTCCGCTCCGCCGCCCGCAATCAAGACCGACGGTGCACTGCCTTCCGAACCTTCCGATCCGCCGCCCGCAATCAAGACCGACGGTGCACTGCCTTCCGAACCTTCCGATCCGCCGCCCGCACTCAAGACCGACGGTGCATTGCCTTCCGAACCTTCCGATCCGCCGCCTGCACTCAAGACCGACGGTGCACTGCCTTCCGAACCCTCCGATCCGCCACCCGCCGCCAAATCAGACAATGCAATGCCGTCCGTTCCTTCCGACACGGCTGCTGTCCCTTTGACAGGAAAGCCGACACCGCCATTTGACCCCGGAGCGGATGCGGATACGCCTCCGGCCCCTTTGTCCGGTGGCAACACGCCGTCGATTTACGAACCTACTGTTGGATCAGAACCTGCCAAATCCGACATCTCCAGCACGAAATTTCCCGCGCAAAAAACACCTGCACCCGGTCCAGTCGGTCCGGGCGGACTGGCCCACCCGAATGACAATTGACCAGCGCCTGAAACTGCTTTTCTTGTTTTCTTCCAGGATGCCCGCACCCGAATTCTGCCTGTCAGAAGCGCAGGATGGGCATCAAACCAAACTTGCCGAACAAAATGAACCACAGGAGCATGAACCCCCCTATGAAAACCCGAAATGCCGATCCGTGGACAGCCGATGCGATCACGAAGAGCTGGATACCGGTCCTTGTCGTGGTCCTTCTTCTCATGGCAATCACATTCCTCGCAAAGGGGAGCAAATCACCCGTGATTCTCGAGCCGGCTGTACGAAATGCAGCCGGTTACTATACCCTGTTGCCCGATGAGGACATTGAATGCTTTGCCGAGTCTGGCGAAACGCTATACGCCGGGGGGAAAAGCGGCCTCTACCTGTTGGATCGGAACACTTATTCTCCGATCCGGCACCTTGATTTTTCAGGTAAGCTATCCTTTGTCCGGTCCATCCACTTTGACAAGGATGGGACCCTTTGGGTCGGAAGCCTGCAGGGCGTTCTCCAATACAATCCGTCTTCCGGTCAGGAAACCTGGTGGTCCACCAGAAACGGTCTTCCGGACAACCGGGTCAACACCCTTTATTCAGACTGTTTCGGGCGTTTATGGGTCGGCACGTGGGGTGGCGTTGCCTGGCTGGATGAGGCGGGATGGCATGTATGGAAGAAAGCAGACGGGCTGGCTTCCGATATGGTGAACGTCATCCGGGAGGATGGCCTTGGCGGGATGTGGTTCGGAGCTTACAATGTACCGGATGGCGTCATCAGCATTCTTCCTGACTTCAGCCGGTTCACAGGGGATTCTGCCGGCACGGGAAAAGCCTGGAACCTTTCTGAAAAGTTGAGACCTTTGGCTGACAGGAACCGATCTCCGGAACTGCCCACCCCCCTGCAGTGGGACTATCTGACTGTTGTTGACGGCATTCCACATTCCTGCATCACCGATCTATTGCGGGTGTCTCCCGGCAACATGTGGGTCGGGTCAGGTTTTCTGGAAGGTGGCGGCGCATGTCAGGTGGAATTCGTCCATGGCAGCTGGCTGGTGACGGCTGTCTATCATAAGGATGCCGAGACAGGCACCTCCTCACAGGAAGAGGCCTCCCTGCTGGTTGACGGACGAACCATTCCCCTGTATGGCGGTCTGATTGGAGAAAAGGTCCGTTCCCTGTTTCTTGACTCCCAAAACCGCATATGGCTGGGCTCCGAATATGATGGCGGATCCATTCTCTCCACCTCAAAAGACACCGGTTCTGTTTCCAGCTTCCATGAAGAAAGCGACTCTTCCGGCAAAAATCTGCCGGAAGGAATGAACATGACCTGGCTGACAACCGGGAATGGCTTGTGCAATGCCGAAATCAAAAGAGTCCATGAAGACGGAAATGGCTCATTCTGGCTGGCTACCCGGTCCGGCATCACCGTGATTCCTGATTTCTCTCACATCAGCCAATGACAACCATAAAATAACAACACCCAAACATGGGAATTTCTGTAGACATTTGTCATTGACATGGTACAATGAAATAGAATCCTGTCGACTGCATCCTCAGAAGGATTTCGGCAAACGCACGATTTGTCGCACCACGCTGCTGCATAGGTGCTTTATGGACAACAACACCTATCTCCAATCGCTTTTCTGCCACGCGCCAGATGCCATTTTCCTTGCGAATCTCGGCAACCTTATGCTGATGGATGCGAATGATGCCGCATGCCGTTTATGCGGTTACTCGCATGCTGAACTGGTTGGCATGCTTCTTTCCAGCCTGCACCCCCTGAAACCTGGCATGGACTGGGTGGATGAATTTCGTGCCGACCAGGCACACGGATTTCCAGGCTATCATGAAACCTCGATTCTTCATAAGGATGGCCGGTTGATTCCCGTGGAAATCTCCGCTTCGACTCCTTTTCACATAGGTGAAGACCTCGCGGTTGCAGCCTTTATTCGGGAAAGTTCCCATCACATGCGCATGACGGCCCAGCTGCGTACGGAGCAGATTCGGCTCAAAGTCGTGGAAGAAGCACTTAAATACAGCACTGATCAGTTCCGCACATTGCTGCAGGATGTTTCTTCCATTTCAGTCCAGGGTTATGCTTCCGATGGAACCACGCGTTACTGGAACAAGGCT
>JAIFNI010000032.1 GCA_020047785.1 Clostridia bacterium | reverse complement strand
AACTTGCTCTATGAATTTCAAAAAACAATGGCCAGACTCGCCATTCTTTTTTGAAAAAGAGCAAGTAATTTCTTTCCGGCGCCTTAGTTCATGGCGATGTCCTTTATTCTTTCTGCGAAACGTTTCAGCAGAAAATTCCGCAGTTTCCACAGGTCCGTCCCGCGCATCTGCGCATCGGGACCCGCAAGCAGCACCGCTTCATCCCGCGCTGCCTGCATCAGATCCAGGTCGCCGTACAGGTCCGCAATCCGGCATTCGGGAAGACCGCTCTGGCGCGTTCCGAAAACCTCGCCGGGTCCCCGAAGCTTCAAATCCTGCTCCGCCAGTACAAATCCATCCTGTGTGGCTTCAATGGCCGCCAGACGCTCCGCGGCGATTTTGCCTCCTCCTCCCCTGAACAGGATGCAATGGGATTGCTCCGCCCCACGTCCGACCCTCCCTCTCAGCTGATGCAATTGCGACAAGCCGAACCGTTCCGCATTCTCGACAATCATGATGCAGGCATTCGGGACATTCACACCCACTTCGATGACAGTGGTCGCAACCAGGATATCAAGTTCGCCTTTGGAGAATCTGGTCATGACCGCATCCTTGTCGGCGGGCTTCATCCTGCCGTGCAGCAATCCGATGCGCAAATCAGGGAAAACACTTTCCTGAAGCCGTTCCGACATTGCTTCGGCGGATTCCGCCTGGAGTTCCTCCGACTCCTCCACCAGCGGACAGACAATATAAACCTGACGGCCTTCTCCAACCAGTTTCCGCACAAATGCCTCGATGCGGGGCCGCATTCCTTCTTCCACCACATAGGTGCGAATAGGTTTTCGACCAGGTGGAAGGCCATTCAGCGCAGATATGTCCAGATCCCCGTACAACATCAACGCCAGCGTGCGCGGGATGGGGGTGGCCGTCATGACCAGCAGATGCGGCATTGTACCTTTTCCGGACAGCAGGGACCGCTGGCGGACCCCGAAGCGATGCTGTTCATCGGTGATGACAAGACCAAGTCGGGAAAAAATTACATCTCCGGTCAGCAGCGCGTGGGTTCCGATGACCAGATCAGGCCCGCCTTCCGCCAGAACGGAAAGGATCCCGGAACGCTCTTTTTTCCGCATACCGCCTTTCAGACAGGACAACCTGACACCAAGACAGGCCAGCAGGGATTGTGCGGCGCGCATATGCTGGTCGGCAAGAATTTCCGTAGGAACCATCAGGGCTGCCTGATACCCGGCACGGATTGCCGAAAGAGCGGCCATGAACGCCACGATGGTTTTGCCGGACCCAACGTCCCCTTGCAGAAGACGGTTCATGGCCACGGTCCTGCCCATGTCGCCGAGAATCTCGTCCAGCACTTTCTCCTGTGCTGCAGTCAACTGAAACGGCAGAGACTTGCGAAGGTCGTCGAGCGGGTCGCGCGGCATGGCAACTCCCGTCTTCCTGCTGTTCGCACCACGCTGGACTCGGATGCCGACCTGAAGTTCCAGCAGCTCATCGAATGCGAGGCGATCCCTGGCCACCCGGGCCGATTCGATGCATGCCGGAAAATGGATGGTCCCGACTGCCTCCGACCAACCCATCAGGGCATGTCGATTCCGCATGTCCGCCGGCAGCATCTCGCCGGCATCCTCCGCCAGTCTCTTCAACGCTTCCCGGACATGGGCGCGGAGCTGGTTTTGGGAAACACCTTCCGTCAAACCATAAACCGGAAGTACCTGTCCGGCTTTCTCCACCCCATCGGGAAGCCTTTCGAAGGCGGGATTGGTCATTTCGATTCTTCCGCCGGTACGTCTGACCGTTCCAAAGAACAAAAAGCGGTCGCCTGGATGAATGTTGCGAACAGCATAGTCCTGGTTGAACCAGATGACATTCATATGGCCCGTGCCGTCCGATACCGCCAGCCGCCAGACTGAAAGAGTCCGGCGCGGCCGCGTGTGCGCAGGTTCAGCCGATGCGGCCGCCTCGATGGTGCACGTTTCTCCATCCTGCGCATCCAGGATGCGGCTGGACTGTGTCCTATCCTCGTAGCGGACCGGTATGTGCAGAAGAAGGTCCCGGACAGTCCGGATTCCAAGCTTGGCCAGCAGGGAAGATCGGCGCGCGGCAATTCCCCGGATGACCGTCACCGGGTCATCCGGAGCTGCCCGTTCTGTTTCGGCTGTTGCATACTGGGCTGTTTCCATGTCGGCATTATATCATCCCGGGAAACGCCTGGTCCACAAAACCTTGCAAGCAGCAGGCATCTGTGGTAAAATACTTTTCGCTGTGAAGTTTTAGCGCGTAACCCGTCGGGTACGGCTTCTGATACGATTCGTACGCAGCACGAGGAGGTGTATTCGATGGCAAAATGTGAAGTTTGCAGCAAGGGGCAGCACTTTGGTTTGAATGTCAGCCACTCCAACCGGAAATCAAACCATGCCTGGAAGCCCAATGTGAAGAAAGTTCATCTGGAAGTGAATGGTCAGAACCGCACCATGAACATCTGCGCCAAGTGCCTGCGTGCAAGCAGGATGACCAAGTCCGTCTGATTGTCCTTCCGAAAGGAATACGATGGATCAGGTGCCTGAAAGGGTACCTGATCTTTTTTCAGAAAGCAATGGCAGGTCTGATCCTTGTTTTCTGAAAATCATGGAGCAGGACACGGGCAGGTTTTTTCTTTCCAAAACCAGATGCAAACGAAATGTGGCTGATGCCACATTTTTTTTGCTGTTTTCCTGTTGGCCTGCGTGTTTACCCCGGAAACAAGTCACGGTCAAAACAGATTTTCCATACCCAGCAACGCATGAAATAGTGAAACCCCGTCCGGGTCGACAATTTCCACAGGCACACCGAGTTTCATTTCCAGGTCAAGCCGCGTCACATCGTCCAGCATGACCTCCGTACCTGCACGGAACATGCTTCGACACAGCAGAAGTCTTTCGCCCAGTACTTTTCCCGGCAGAAACCCCAAAAGATCACTGCCGGTGAGCAGACCTGTCACATTCACATGCCCCCCAAAAAAAAGGTTGGGTACGGCATGAACATGAATCCGAAGGGTACCTGCGGTTTTCGCCTGAAGGATATCAGCAAGACGTCTGATTTCAGGTGCAGCGGAAACGCCTGTCGCAACACTCACGACACGGGTTCCTTCCGGTCCCTGCGCTCCGTCGGGTTCGCCATCTGGCTGTCCGGTCGTCATTTCGCCCATGAAATCCTCCCGCAGGGAGGCAATCATGCCGACACCGTTCTCAATCTGCGGAAAGTCTTCATAAAGCATCGCATCGGGGATCTCCCGGCTTGCCAGCAGATACAGCTCGTCGGCCGCGTAGACGGTTCGTGAGCCGACCTCTTCCAACAGTCTTTTCTGCCATGTCTCCACGGTCCGGATGATTTCGTCGGCTGAATCGGCGTCATACGCGCGCATGGCGGGAAGGTTCGCACGGTACCGGGTCAGGCCGATCGGCACGACAGAAATGCTGTGCAGCACCGGTGCCATCGCGGAAAGGTCTTTCAGGGTCGGTTCCAGCTCCACACCATCATTCCAGCCGCGGCAAAGGACAATCTGCGCATTTACCGAAATGCCTGCATCCACAAGCCTGCGGATCCGCGACAGGATGTTTCCCGCAAACCGGTTGCCCAGCATCCGGATCCGCAGTTCCGGATTTGTGGTGTGCACCGAAACGTTGATCGGGGACATGCGGTACCGGATGATGCGGTCGATTTCCGCATCCTTCATATTGGTCATGGTGATGTAATTTCCATACAGAAACGACAGACGGGCATCGTCATCCTTGAAGTACAACGTATCCCGCATGCCTTTTGGAAGCTGGTCGATGAAACAGAAGACACATTGGTTCGTGCATCCATGCTCCAGATCGATGAGCGGATTTTCAAATTCAAGTCCGATGTCTTCGGCTTCATCCTTTTCGATGGACAATTCCCATTCGGTTCCATCCGGTTTCCCGATACGCAGTGTCAATTCGGCGTCCGCGGCATGGAAACGATAATCAAACAAATCACAGACCGCTTCCCCATTCATCGCGATGAGGCTGTCTCCCGGTCCGATGCCCAATTCGGCTGCAATGCTGCCGTCCTGCACCTGTGTGATGACGGGATGTGACATGACTGCCTCCTGTCGGGCTCGCATCGCCACCCGATGTGTGATTCGACAAAACAGGAACACAAACGGGATGGCTGCCATTCGGCTGCCATCCCATGTGTTTCCTGAATATTCGATCGTTCGGCCGCATCATCCGTGCGGCCCTGTCTGACGGGTGCATGCTGATAGCAGATGCGATCAGGCCTTGTCATCCATCGCGACGACTTCCTTCCCATTATACGTTCCGCATGCTTTGCAGACGATATGGGGAAGCTTCAGGGTATGGCACTTGGGGCACACGACAAAACCGGGTGTTGCCAGCTTGTAGTGGGTCCTGCGCTTGTGCTTGCGCTGTTTGGATACTTTATTCTTCGGGACTGCCATTTGATCCACCTCCGTTCAGGTTGAAGTCGAAACATGGGGTCTGGTTCATTGTCCATCCGGATCCGAAAAACGCTTGAGGGCTTCCAGCCGGAAGTCCACCGGTCTGTTCGATCCGCAGTCGCATGCTTTTCGGTTCAGGTTTGTCCCGCATTCCGCGCACAGTCCCTTGCAGCCATCGCTGCAGAGCATGTAGACGGGTGCTTCCAGCAAAAGGGCTTCCGCGGCGATGGTATCGAGTTCAAGCTCGTGTCCCTTGAACACATACCGCTCTTCCTCTTCCCCCTCGGTCGTCGTGGCATCCTTCTCGGTGAGTTCGACCATATCCTCGCGGATGTTGACGGTCAGATCGCCCTCGATGGATTCACAGCAACGATCGCACTGCGTGATGTAATGAACGCGTGCAACCGCTTCCAGTTCCATCATGCCGTTGAAATTCCTCACCATGCCGTCCAGGTGGACATGCCCTTCGAATGCGACCGACCCGATGCCCTCGGAGAGCATCTCAAGCGGTTCCTCAAAGGAAAATTCCTTCCTGGCTCCTGAATTCCTGAGGATGGGCGTAATATCGAGCTTCATGGTCTCCCTCCCCGGAATGGCGCAGGCTGATTCAACTCGCAGTGCGAACACTCAAATAGTATAACCATCTCCATGCACATTGTCAATCCCGTTTCTGTCGCGGATCTGCATGCAGGAAAGGCGACGAGAGGCTGCCGTTCCTCAATACAACGGGAATCGTCCCGTCAGCGCCTTGACGGAAGCGATGATGTCTTCCTTGTCTTTTTCGAATGAAGCGCCGAGTGTCATATCGATCAGACGGGCGATCTCGTCCATTTCCGCTTCCTTCATGCCACGCGTCGTGACGGCAGGCGTACCGATGCGGATGCCG
The DNA here is from genome assembly GCA_020047785.1 of Clostridia bacterium. GTDB lineage: Bacteria > Bacillota > Clostridia > DSM-8532 > DSM-8532 > JAEWSN01. Next base: position 21,740 of record JAIFNI010000032.1, on the reverse strand, counting down.
CTTGTCACGGCCGGGCTGAGCGTGTCGAACGGAATGCCGTTCTTGTTGACCGTGATGAAAATGTCATCGAGCCGCAGCTGCGCATCCTTGCCGGTGATGCCGCGGTTTGTGAGATCCAGCAGCATGAGGTGGTTGTCCGTTCCACCGGAGACAATGGTGAAGCCACGGCTTGTGAGGGATTCGGAAAGGCGGCGCGCGTTGGCGGCAACCTGCTGCTGATAGATGGTGAAGGACGGATCGAGGGCCTCCTTGAAGGAAACGGCCTTGGCTGCGATGACATGCATCAGGGGGCCTCCCTGAATGCCCGGGAACACGGCCCTGTCAATTTCCTTCTGATACTGCGCCTTGCAGAGGATCATGCCGCCGCGTGGGCCACGGAGCGTCTTGTGCGTGGTGGTCGTGACAAAGTCCGCGTACGGCACAGGGCTCGGATGCACGCCTGCAGCCACAAGACCGGCGATATGGGCCATGTCGACCATCAGCAGCGCGCCGACTTCATCGCAGATGGCACGGAATGCTGCAAAGTCGATGATGCGGGAATAGGCGCTCGCGCCAGCCACAATCATCTTGGGGCGGCATTCAAGCGCGGTTGCACGAAGGGCGTCGTAATCGATGTATCCCGTATCCTGGCGGACACCGTACGGAACCACCTTGAAATACTTGCCCGACATGTTCAGGTGCATGCCATGGGACAAATGGCCGCCATGGGCCAGGTTCATGCCCATGAAGGTGTCTCCCGGCTGCAGCATGGCGAAGAAAACCGCCATGTTGGCCTGTGCGCCGGAGTGCGGCTGCACGTTGGCATGTTCCGCTCCGAACAGCTTTTTCGCGCGTTCAATGGCAAGAGACTCGGCCACATCCACATATTCACAGCCGCCGTAGTAGCGTTTGCCGGGATACCCCTCCGCGTATTTATTGGTCAACGGACTGCCGGCTGCTTCCAGAACCGCTTTGCTGACGAAGTTCTCGGAAGCGATGAGTTCTATCTTCCCGGTCTGCCTCGCAATTTCATCTTCGATGGCGGCGAAAATTTCGGGATCGACCCGGCTGATTTCATCAAAACGCAACATCATTGTTCCCCTTCCCGATGTATGACAAATGGTGACCGCCACGACGCGGCCAGGATTCCTTGGCATTTCCTGATATCACTCTGCACGCATGCGTATGATTATACGGGGACATATGTCCTCGTGTCAAGGATTTCGAGACGGAAGTGCTATATTATGTTAATCAATTTATCCATTATCCGCAGACTGAACACCGGGCAATCTTTGTCCACTGCATATCACCGGGCAATCCTTGTCTGCTGTGTATCACCGGACGCATCTCCTTGCAGTCCATCCTTCAGACAATTTGCTCATTCGGTTGCTTTCGGCGGATGCGACTCCTTGATGACCAACCCTCTGGCATCCTCGTACATGCGGACGATCAGGCGCTGGGTGACAAGAAGCAGCAGGACTTCGAAGAACGAAGCGGCAAACGTGGCCACGAGAGTCTGGCTGGATATGCCGACGGCGACCCAGGAAACAGCCATCCCGATGATGTACATCAGCATCATGTTGCTCAGCACCGCCCTGCGGCATCCGTTTGTCAGCCTCCACGCCGCACGGAACGCGCGCAGCACACCCGCGTTTCCGACCATGACGGACATGTCCCGGAATGCGAACACGGACGTGGCGATGAAGAACAGAATGGGAAGCAGGCTGACCAACAGCAGCGCCAAAGGCGGCAGCAGCATGCCGATCACCGCGAAGGACACGGTCATCGCCACACCAGCCAATACGAGCGCCCCATAGAACAGCAGGTTGTTCAGGGCCAGCCTGAACAGCACCTTCAGAAATCCCTGAGCCGCCAGGCTGAAGGGCATTCCGGGTGTCACACGCTTCAAATGCCAGACATAGGCGTAAAACAGGGAAAGGGCCTGGACGATGACCTTGGCGATCAGCATCAGACCGACAAACCCGCCCAGGGCTGCGATCATCCTTTCGGCGATGTCCGGTGTGACGACACCGGAGACATCCGCGGTGTTCGGATCGCCCGCACCGGCAATCTCCTGAAGTTTCGTCATGATGATGATGGAAACCCGATTCATTTCCTCCGCGTATGGCAGGGAGAGCACATAACCGGCAAACAGGATTGCGAGCATGGTGACGAAGATGATCTGAACAAAGTACGGAACCCCGACATCATGAAATCGGAACGAGTCCTTCAGGTAGAAAAAAGCATTTTTCACTTTTTGTTGTTTGTTTTCCGGCAATTGCATGGTTGTCCCTCCAAAGTCCGCACCCGGACGATTCCGATTTTGCCGCGATCCGTCCTGCCGGATCATGGGCCGGGTTTGCTTATGCTTTCCCGATCCGGCTGATGGAGCATCATGGCCAGATCCTCCTTGGTTGCATAGCGCCATTCGCCTTCCGGAATCTCTCCAAGAGATAGCCCGCCGATGGCGATGCGCTTGAGCGCCCTCACCGGGTGGCCGACCAGTTCGCACATGCGGCGCACCTGTCTGTTCCGTCCTTCATGGATGATCATCTCGATCTCCGCTGCGTTCCCGTTCAGCGGCGTGCACCATACCTCGGCCGGCGCCGTTCTGCGGCCTTCAATCAGGACGCCACGGCGAAGCTCATTCTGGACATGTCCGGTCGGAATGCCCTCGACAAGTGCGATATAGCATTTGGACACTTCATGTCTCGGGTGTGTGAGTTTGTGGGCAAGTTCCCCGTCGTTCGTGAGCAGCAGCAGACCAGAGGAATCCCAATCAAGCCTTCCGACGGGATAGACCCGTTCGCGGAGGCCTCCCAGCAAATCCATGACCGTAGGTCTTCCCTGCGGGTCCTTCACCGTACAGACATATCCCTCCGGTTTGTGAAGCAGGATGTATACCTTGCGTGTCTCCGGCTCGATTTTCTTCCCGTCCGCAACCACGGTTTCCGTGCCGTCGACGAGACATCCCATGGCTGAAACCAGTTGGCCGTTCACAGTGACCCGTCCGGACCTGATCATGATCTCAGCCGTGCGCCTTGATGCAATCCCGCACAATGCCATGTATTTCTGCAGTCTCATTTTTTCCTGTTCCATCTTCTCCCTGATTTCCCTGCACAACCAATTGCGCCGACTTGACGCATGGTTCATTATATCATCCCCCGTGCAGATTGTGAAAAGAACCGGCCGCAGCAGGATTCAACCGGGAAATCCGCCGGAATGCCATGCGGAACAGCCTGCCGGGATGAATCTTGGTCCTTAACAAATCCACCGGTTTCAAGTATAATTGAGCGGTATGGCATCCGCATCACGATTATCCAGGGCGGATTTCCGAAAGGACAACGCAGCATGAAACTCGGCATCGTCGGTCTGCCCAATGTTGGCAAAAGCACCCTGTTCAATGCAATCACAAAAGCTGGCGCGGAAAGCGCCAACTATCCTTTCTGCACCATCGACCCGAACATCGGCATCGTGAGCGTTCCGGACGAGCGTCTCAACGCGCTTGCTGTCATGTACAAACCAAAGAAGATCACCCCGACAGCCATAGAATTCGTGGACATCGCAGGATTGGTCCGTGGTGCCAGCAAGGGCGAGGGGCTCGGAAACAAGTTTCTTGCGCACATCCGGGAAGTGGATGCCATCGTCCATGTGGTCCGATGCTTCGAAGACGGAAACATTGTTCATGTGGACGGCACCGTGGACCCCATCCGGGACATCGAGACCATCCACCTCGAGCTGATTTTTTCGGATCTGGATGCCATCGAAAAACGCATGGACCGGACAAGGAAGCAGATGAAGGGCGGCGACAGGAAATTCGCCGCCGAACTGGAACTCCAGGAACGGATCAAAGCCACCCTGGAGGCTGGAAAACTGGTCCGCACCATGACCTTCAGCCATGAAGAACGTGAACTGGTCGACCAGTTCTTCCTCCTCACATCAAAGCCCCTTCTGTATTGTGCCAATGTCTCCGAAAACGATCTGGCCACATTGGACACGAATCCGCATGTGGCACGTGTCCGTGAGGCGGCGGCGGAAGAACACGCCGAGGTCATGGTCATCTGCGCCCGCATCGAGGAAGAGATTGCACAGCTGGAAGATGCGGACCGTCAGGCATTTCTGGAAGAACTCGGTCTGAAGGAATCCGGTCTGGACCAGTTGGTGAAATCGAGTTACAGACTGCTCGGACTGATCAGCTATCTGACCGCAGGCGAACCGGAAGTGCGTGCATGGACCATTGAAAAGGGAACAAAGGCCCCCCAGGCAGCAGGAAAAATCCATTCCGACTTCGAGCGCGGTTTCATCCGGGCCGAGATTGTCGCCTATCACGACCTCATGCGCTGCGGCACCTACAGTGCAGCCCGTGAACAGGGTCTGGTCCGTTCAGAAGGCAAGGAATACGTCATGCAGGATGGCGATGTCACGTTGTTCCGCTTCAACGTTTAAGGCGCCGGAAGAAAATTACCCGCTCTTTTCCTGAAAAGAATGGCAGGTTTGGCCATTGTTTTCAGGAATTCATAGAGCGGGTTATTTTGTTCCAAGCCCTAAGGCGGTTTCATGCCCGCCAGCAGATGAATCGCCAAGCGTTCGGATGCTCCCGGGAGCAACCGAACGTATTCGTTTTCCCTGATGCGCCGTTGGTAGGGTTCCAGAAAACCCGGCTTCAGCAGATTGTCCAGCACTTCCGCAAAGGTCTCCGGATTCCGGATGTCCCAACCCATGCCGCCGTCCAGAATAAAATCCAGATTCCCCTGTTCCGCCTGATGCGCCACATGCGTCAGCATGACGGGGCACCCCTTCGTAAGCATTTCCAGCAGGGATGAAGGACCCGCTTTGGCCAATCCGACATCTGAAGCAAAAGCCAGCTCATTCATGTTCGCGGCATATCCGATCGGTGCCATCAGGGCTTTGGACGGACGTGCGGCAAGCAGCCTCGATGCTTTGAGCAGGCGTTCATTGCGGCCTGAGACAGTAATCAGGTTGACGGGCAGTCCGGACAGATACACCTCCCGGATAAAGTGGGATGTGTCTCCGATCCCTTCTCCGCCCGAACTCGCCAGGATGGTCAGACGGGACGGTTCAAGACCCAGTTCTGTCAGGATTTCCTCCCGGCTCCTCGTGACCGGATCGAAGAACTTCGCATGAAGCGGAAGCGGCAGGATGGTCATCGATTCCTGCTTCTGACCCATCTTCGCCATGTGGTCGAAGGCAGAACGGGAACAGACAATCACTTCATCCGCCAACTGATTGACCCAGAAGGGATGGGCATGAAAGGGATCATTCACATGGGAAACAATCCTGCAGTCCAATCCGTAGGTCTCGCGTGCAAATACGGCAACCGAGGTGCAGAAAAAATGAGTGGATATGATGAAATCCGGCTGGAGTTCACGGATGTACCGCATACCCTTCATGACGAAATCCACAGAAAAAAAACGCGTGACCGCATTGCTTCGCAACAGGCCGTTCATGGCTTCCAGCCAGATGTTCACCTTGTTGGTGATGACCGGCTGCGCCAGACAGGCACTCCAGAAGGCCTTGAGGGACCGGTCCGTCATGCGGGCTCCGCAGATGCAAGGAAAATCGACGACAGACATCTCATATTCGCCCGGATGCAGTCTCTCGATTGCATCACGGATGGCAAGGCCGACGGCCTTATGGCCACCGCCCACTTCTATCATCGGAATGAATATTCTTTTCTTTCGAAAAACAGATGAATCGGTCCGTTCGCCGGTCACGGCTCGCGCGGCGGATTGTTGTCGTTGAAGATGATGTTGACCGCCTTCATCGGGGATACCGTGGATATGGCATGTTTGTAAACGAGCTGCTGCTTGCCTTCGCTGTCCAGGACCACCGTGAAGTTGTCAAAACCTTTCACCATGCCGCGCAACTGGAATCCATTCGTCAGATAGACGGTGACAGGTACATGTTCCTTGCGGACCTGGTTGAGGAATACGTCCTGCAGATTGATGTTTTTGTTCATGAGAAACCTCCTGTTTGAAAAAAAATAAATCAGATGAAATCAGATGAAATCAGCAACCGTCTATATCTTACTCAATATCCGGAGATGATTCAAGCGCCTTTGCAAGTTCGTGCAACAACCCCGCCATGTCCCGGGTTGCCGGGTCCATCCACCGCAAGCCTGCCAGACGGGAAAACCAGGTGATCTGCCGTTTTGCATAATTGCGTGAACCTTGCTGGATGCGCAATACCGCCTCTTCCATCTTGCATTGTCCAGCAAAGTGCGCAGCCAGTTCCTTGTATCCGATTCCCTGCATGGCCTGCAGTTCCATGCCGTATCCGTCCTGGAGCAGGTTTCTGACCTCCTCGGCCAGGCCCGCCTCCAACATGTGTTCCACTCTTCGATCAATGCGCTCATACAGGACGGGACGGTCCGAAAGCAGACCGAACAAAATGAAATGCCATGGGGAGGGTATTGTGCGGGACCTTTCATGATGGACCGACATGGGCTCCCCGGTGGCATGAACCACTTCAAGGGTTCGTATGACACGCACCAGGTTGTTCGGGTGGATGCGCCCGGCGCTTTCAGGATCGCAGGAAGCCAGCTGCGCATGCACGGCCAGGACACCCTCTGTTTCCGCCATAAGCTGCAGAGCCGCCCGATAGGCCGGGTCCGCCGTCACTTCCGAGAAATTCAGGTTGTGTATCAGACTATTCACATAAAGTCCGGTTCCGCCTGCCACGATAGGCAGTTGTCCGCGACCTGCGATTTCCCTGATGGCGGTGACTGCAGCGGTTTGCCAGTCCGCGACGCTGAATGGCTGATCCGGATTCACCATGTCCATCAGGTGGTGCGGAATGCCTCTTCTCTCCGCGACGGTCGGCTTTGCCGTGCCGATATCCATTCTTCTGTAGATTTGCATGGAATCCGCCGATATGACTTCTCCGCCAAAGGCAAGGGCGGCTTCCACGGATAGCGCGGTTTTGCCCGATGCGGTCGGACCGACAATGACCAATACGGTGTTTCCATCATGCAGGTCATTCCCTTCGTACATGGAACACCTGTTGTGCAGGGAATAACCGTCGTGCATGGTTCCTCCGTTCTGTCACACGATGCGCTTGAATCTTTTTTCCAGTTCCCGGCGCGGAAAGCGAAGCAGGATGGGACGGCCATGCACGCAGGAATAAGGATTTTCCAACCCGGAAAGTCTTTCCAGCAAGGCTCTGATCTCCGTGAACCCCATCTGCCTGTTGGCCTTGATGGCACCTTTGCAGGAGATGCGGTGAAGGAGTTCCTCACTGATTCCACCCTGACGGCGGTTGACCTCGGCCGGCCAGTCCGTCAGGATGGATGCCAGTTCGGCTTCGGAAAGACCGCCATCGAATGTCGACGGAATTGCGCGGACCAGGATGGTCCCACGTCCAAATGCGTCCAGTTCGAACCCGATTCGATGCAGGTCGTCCATGGACTGAAAGGCCTGGCCATACTCCAGGGCCGACAATTCAATTCTGATGGGCTGAAGCAGCTGCTGGGATGCAGCCGAGCCGGATTCCAGGCTCTGTTTCATGTCTTCGTACCGGATGCGCTCATGCGCCGCATGCTGGTCCAGCAGCAGCATTTCATCCGCATGCTGCAGGACGATGAATGTTTCGAAAACCTGGCCGATGATGCGCATCTCGAGGAAGACCGGGTGCCGGGGACCTGCTGCCCCTGCCGTAGTCCGCACTGGTTCCGGAACCGGAATCGGCTCGAATTCCGTGACGGACTCCAAAGCCGAAATCTGTTCCGGGTTCCGGACAGACTCCGATACCGCAGCAGGCTCCAAAGCCGGCGTCTGTTCCGGGTTCCGGACAGACTCCGAACCCGCCGAAGTCTCCACAACCGCAATCTGTTCCGGGTTCCGGACAGGATCCGACACGAATTCGTTCCGGCTTATGATTGAGGCTGTTCGATGTGTCGGCTCCTCGTCCTGAACCGGAGGCGGTTCTGTCGTCTTGAAGGACCCGACGCGTTCCCCCGCCAGACCGGGCAAAACAGCGCCAGGTGATACAAATCGCTGCTGTACTTCCTCTGCAATGGCAGGTGCCTCCCTGAAGTTGACCTCCTTCCTGTATGGAACGGCAGGAGTCTTGCCGGACATCGATTCGACCGGCGCAAGGTCTCCGGCCAGGGAACCAGCCATCAGTGCGTTCCTCACAGCACCATGCACAGCTGAAAAGACAGCACTTTCCTCTGAAAAGCGCACCTCCAGCTTGGCGGGGTGGACATTCACATCAACGCGCATCGGCGGCACATCCAGCACAATGACTGCGAAGGCGAACTGTCGGGTCATCAGAAGGGTCTTGTAGGCTTCATCGAGAGCGGCCGTGATGGAACGGTTCTGGATAAACCGCTGATTCATCAGAACCGTCTGTCGGGCGCGATTGCCGCGTGCAATCGCAGGCCGTCCCACATAGCCGGTCACCCGGATTCCCTCACGGGTCGAGTCCAGCGGCAGAAGCGCTCCCGCGGTCTCCTTGCCGTAAAGGCTGTAGATGGTGCTTGCCAAATCCCCGTTGCCGGGTGTGTGCAGAATGGTTTCCCCATTGGACCGGAACTGAAGTGAAACGTCAGGATGCGCCAAGGCGAGTCTTTCCAGGACATCCTCCACTCTGGCGGCTTCCGTCGTGTCCTTTTTGAGAAATTTGTAGCGGGCCGGCGTATTGTGGAACAGATCCCGCACAAGAAAGGTCGTGCCGACGGGACAGCCGGCATCTTCGACGGACAGGATATGGCCGCCGTCGATGGAAACCTTCACGCCTATGGTATCTTCCGCTGTACGGGTCAGCATTTCCAGCCGGGATACGGAGGCAATGCTCGCCAAAGCCTCCCCACGGAAACCCATGCTGCGTATCGAGTCCAGATCCCCGATTTTTCTGATTTTACTCGTCGCATGGCGTTCGAACGCCATCTCCACGTCGTCGCGATCCATTCCGGAACCATTGTCCGTGACACGGACCAATTTCACCCCGCCATTCCGGATCTCGATCTGGACCTGGGTTGCCCCTGCGTCCACGGCATTCTCCACCATTTCCTTCACCACGGATGCTGGTCCCTCGACCACTTCTCCTGCGGCGATCTGATTGGCGGTCTGTTCATCCAGCAAGACTATTCTGCCCATCGGAATTTAATCCTTCCTGCAACAAGCTTTCATTTCTGCTTCAGATTCTTTACTTCAATTTCTGATGCAGGTTATACAGCCGATTCAGCGCATCGAGCGGCGTGACCGTGGTCGGATCGAAAGACCGCAATTCGGCGAGCACTTCCTGTTCCGCCTTCGTGAGGGAAACGGACGCGGTCAGATCGAGCTGACCCTCCACCTGCTTCTTCGTCTTCCGTTGTCTTCCATGCCGGATGATGTCGGCTTCGTCCAATTCTTCCAGCAGCACGCGGGCACGGCGAATGACCGGGTCGGGAACCCCAGCGAGACGCGCCACCTCGATCCCATAGCTTTCGTCCGCCCCACCGCGCGCAATCTTGTGCAGAAAGACAATATCCTCCCCCTTGCGGCGCACCGTGACGCAGTAATTCCGGATGCCGTGCATCCGGTTCTCAAGTTCCGTGAGTTCGTGATAATGGGTCGCGAACAAAGTCCGGGCGCCCAGCCTGACCCTGTCGTTGATTGCTTCGATGACTGCCCAGGCAATGGCCAGTCCGTCATACGTCGAGGTACCCCGGCCGATTTCGTCCAGAATCAGCAGGCTCCTCGGTGTCGCATTGTTCAGGATGTTCGCCATTTCCGCCATTTCCACCATGAACGTGCTCTGTCCGCTGGCCAGATCATCCGACGCGCCGACCCGGGTGAAGATGCGATCCGCCACCCCGATGACGGCGGAATCGGCCGGCACGAAGCTGCCCATCTGCGCCATGAGGGCGATGACCGCCACCTGGCGCATGTAGGTGGACTTGCCTGCCATGTTCGGTCCTGTAATGACAAGGGTCCGGTTCTCTTCCAGATCCAGCAGGGTATCGTTCGGCACGAAGCGCTCGTTCGAAAGCAGTTTCTCTATGACCGGATGACGCCCGCCCTTTATTTCCATGGTGCCGTCTTCGGCAAGTTCCGGCCTGCAGTAGTTCTCCCGATCCGCCACCTCCGCCAGGGAAAGGAACGCATCCAGCACGGCGATCGAACCAGCCGTCCGACGGATTTCCTCCGCCTGCGAAATGACCTGATCCCTGATCTGGCAGAAGAGTTCATATTCCAGCTGCACGATGCGATGTTCCGCCCCGAGGATGATATCCTCCAGCCGTTTCAGTTCCGGTGTGGAAAAGCGTTCGCAGTTCACCAGCGTCTGCCGGCGGATATAGTCTTCCGGTGCCTGTGATGCGTTTGCTTTCGTGATTTCGATGTAATAACCGAAATTGTCGTTGTATCGGATTTTCAGGCTGCGGATGCCGCTGCGCTCCCGTTCCTTCGCTTCCAGTTCGGCGATCCAGTCTTTCCCTTCGGTGCGGGCACGTCGCAATTCATCCACGGATTCATGAAAACCGTCCCGGATGAGGCCGCCCTCCTTCAAGCCGAGTGGTGCGTCGGAAGAAAGCCCCTCTGAGATGAGTTTTCGAATCTCTCCGAGATCCCCCGCTTCATTCCGCAGACGAACCAGCAGATCGGCCTGCAACGGTGTCATGGCTGACAGGATAGCCGGAAGTTTCTCCGCGGAGGCGGCGATGGCCAGCAGATCCCGTGCATGGGCGATGCCTGAGGAAAGCCGCCCCGCAAGCCTTTCCAGATCATAGACACCCCGGAGCATGTCCATCAGCTCGTTTCGGACAATGAACCTTTCCTTCAGTTCGGAGACGGCATCAAGTCGGATCCGGATGGCCTCTGTATCGATCAGCGGCTGTTCCAGCCACTTCCGAAGGGTTCTGCCACCCATGGAGGTGGCGGTTTTATCCAGCACCCAGAGCAGCGAGCCCTTTTTTCTGCCTTCCCGCATCGTTTCCGTCAATTCAAGATTTCGGCGGCTGGCACTGTCGATGGCCATGTATTGCTCCAGCGTATAGCAGGAAATCCGGTTCACAGGCGTACGGACGGCTTTCTGCGTTTCTTCCAGATATCCGAACAGCAGACCGCAGGCAGCCTGGGCAAGCTCCCAGCCCTGCGGAAACTGATCATGAAACGGTGCTGTCTGTGAAGCCACGGCTTCCGGTGCGGCCACCCATTCTGAAACGGGAGTCATACGGAGATTCATGCTGTCCCGCAAAGGACGCGACAATGCCTGATTGTTCTGAAGACCGGCGTCGACCAAAAGCTCGGCCGGCCGGTATCGCGCAATCTCATCCACCACACGTCGGATGGCATTTCCCCAGGTAATCTGCGTGGCGTGGCACTCCCCCGTTGTCACATCCGAGACTGCGACACCGAAGCATTCTCCCCGTTGATGAATCGCCATGAGGTAATTGTTCCGCTTCTCTTCCAGCATCTCGGGGTCGGTGACGGTTCCAGGGGTGATGACCCGCGTCACGTCGCGCCTGACGATGCCCTTGGCAAGGGCCGGGTCTTCCATCTGGTCGCAGATGGCGACCTTGTACCCCTTCTGAATGAGCCTTGTGATATATCCCGGGGCGGCGTGATGGGGAACGCCGCACATCGGCGCACGTTCTTCCAGACCGCAATCCCGCCCGGTCAGCGTGATTTCCAGTTCCCGCGACGCGGTGATGGCATCCTCGAAGAACATTTCGTAAAAATCACCGAGGCGGAAAAACAGCAGGCTGTCGCGGTTGCGTTCCTTGACATCCCGGTACTGCTGCATCATCGGGGTCAGTTTTGGTTCGGCCATGGCTCCTCCGTGGTGTTTCTCCCTGTCATCATCTCACCCTGCAGCCAGAAGGCGCCTGCCCGGATGATGCGCACGCGGACGATTTTTCCGATGGGATCGACTGATGCCGTAAAGTTCACAAGCCGGTTTCCCGACGTTCGTCCGGCATAGAGCGCCGCATCTTCCTTGCTGTGCCCCTCCGCCAATACTTCCAGCACCTGGCCCTCCAGATGCTTCGCTTTTCCGGTAGCCAGCTCCGTCTGCATTTTCAAAAGCCGTTGAAACCGGGCGGATGCGACATCAGCCGGAACTTGATCCGAATAAGCAGCCGCCGGCGTTCCTTTTCTGGGTGAGTACAAAAACATGAAGGCAAAATCATAGCCGACGCGTCGAACCAGGTCGCAGGTGTCCTCGAAATCATCTTCCGATTCCCCTGGAAAACCGACGATCAGGTCCGTACTGAGGGAAATGTCCGGCATTTCAACCCGAATCCGATCGACCAGATCCAGATACTGTTCCCGTGTGTATTTCCGATTCATGCGCTGAAGGATGCCACTGCTGCCCGACTGAACCGGAAGATGCAGATGGGAACAGACCTTGCGGCATTCCTTCATGGCGGAGACGAGGCTGTCGGAGAGGTCCTTCGGGTGCGAAGTCATGAAGCGGACCCGTTCGATGCCGTCGATTTCCTCGATTTGATGCAAAAGGGCCGCAAACAGATCTGTTTTGCCCAAATCGTTGCCATAGGAGTTCACATTCTGTCCCAATAAGGTGATTTCCTTGAACCCCTGCCCTGCAAGGCCACGGATTTCAAGGAGCACATCCTCCATGGGGCGGCTGCGTTCACGTCCCCGCACGTGTGGCACGATGCAATAGGTGCAATAATTGTCACAGCCGGCAGCAATCACGACCCAGGCACGGAAAGGGTCTGTCCGTGTGGCGGGCAGCAGACCGGGTGCATCACCCGGTTCATCCCAGATTTCGAAAACACGTTTTCTGCTTGTTTCCCAGGAATGCAGCAGTTCCGGAACCCGATGGATGTTATGGGTTCCGAATACGACTTTTACCTGCGGATAGGACTTCCTGATCTTTTCCACGACATGCGCCTGCTGCATCATGCAGCCCCCGGCCAGAATCGCGCTGCCGTTCTCCTGGCATTCCTGTGCCAGCATGCCGATATGGCCGTATATTCTGTCCTCGGCATTTTCCCGCACACAGCAGGTGACAAAGACAATGATGTCGGCCGGTTCCCGGTCAGTCACCCGTGTGAAGCCCATCTCCTCCAGCAGACCGGCACAGGTCTCCGCATCGCGTTCATTCATCTGGCATCCGTAGACATCCAGACGATAGGTTCTGGTTCTTCCTTTGTCCAGGGCGTATGCCTGGTTCCGGACCTGCATGGCCAATACGGCAGCCTGCAGCGCGCCGGACGGCAGCATTTCTACTTTGGGATGGTGTTCGCGTATCAAGTAATCCCCCATGTTCACCCGCCGCATCCTTGAAATTCTCACAAAATCGAGGTGTCACCCTGTCGTGTGACACTGCAACAGGCAAGGTTCCCGACTTTGGACCAACACGGTTCCCGACTTCGGACAGGCTCTGTTTCCGACTTCGGACAAGCGCTGTACCTGACGTCGGACCAACTCTGTTCCTGACTAATGATAGCAGAGCGCGGGGAGAACTTAAAGCATATGCGTCATCCCATTCCGGATCTCCTGTCCCGATTCTGATTGGATGGTATCATTTTTGTAAATTTGGCTGTATACACACCGGTCCAATTTCGATATCATGTGAATCACATCATTACCCTGTAAATGCGTTGTATAAATAACATAAGCCATCAAGCTCGGACGCATTTATAGGGATTTGCTGGCGATTCGCCGCGAAGCATGTGTGATCCGCCCTATAAATGCGTCGTATAAGCATGTAATGACTTCAACGGCTCACAACTTCTTTTCGGACAAATTGGTTCAATCCAATCCACCAACGGAGGAGCAGCATGTTCATCCAACTTGACCGAAATTCATCTGTTCCCTTGTACCGTCAGATAGCTATTCAACTGCAGCTGCTTATCGTGGAGGGGGCATTGGCTCCTGGCTTTCTGCTTCCTCCGGAAAGAAGGCTGGCGCAAACACTCGGGGTCAACAGAACCACCGTTTTGAATGCTTACAGGGATCTGAAGTCGGAAGGCTTTGTCTCGGCCCGTGTCGGACAGGGAACTTCGGTTCTTGATCCGGAACGCTCCCAGTCACCCGTCATGCACCCATCGGAACAATCAACGGGCAGTTTGCCTTCAGGAAGATCATTCGCCGGCGTCAAACGCCTTCCGAAACGCATCGACCTGGAGGACGGTTCCCAGTGGCGGCATCTGTTCAGCCGTGAAGCCGATCGGACACATGACACGCTGACGCGTGACATACTTGCGTTGGCCGGACGATCGGAACTGATCTCATTCGCAGCCGGTATCCCGATACCGGACCTGGAACCGCCGCCTGAACTTGAGAAGCTGATACGGGACCTCCTGATGCAGGAAGGGCATCCCATATACAACCATACACCCGTGGAGGGCCTGCCGGCGCTTCGCGAAAGCATAGCCGCCCATGTCACGGACAGGAGCATCCAGGCAACCGCTTCCGATATTTTTGTCCTCTCAGGCTCCCAACAGGGTCTGGACCTTCTTTCACGACTTTTTCTCGATCCCGGGGATTACGTCCTTGTCGAAGAACCGACATACTTCTGTGCCAGACAACTGTTCGAAGGACGCGGCGCAACCGTGATCGGCATTCCCTGCGAAGAGGACGGCATGCGGACGGAAATGCTGGAAGCATGGTTGAACCGGGTCACACCGAAGTTCATTTATGTGATGCCGACCTTTCAGAATCCAACCGGCCGCACCATGAGCCTCGCGAAGCGCAGAATGCTGCTGGACGCGGCCATGCGCCACGGAATTCCGATCATCGAAGATGACGCCTACAGCGGCCTCCGCTATGAGGGGACGGACATACCGCCCTTGAAGGCGCTGGATGCACGACAGTCCGTCCTGTATCTCGGCTCATTCTCAAAGGTATTGTTCATGGGACTCCGAATCGGCTGGCTGCAGGCACCCCGTGCCATTCTCAGACAATTGGCCATTCATCGGCAGCTTTCGGACATTCATGCCGCTTCCCCCTCGCAATGGATCCTCGACGCCTGCCTGAAGAGCGGTCTGCTGAACAGGCACAAGGAGAATGTCATCGCGGAGAGCCGAATCCGGCGCGACCTCATGCTGGGAGCACTTGCCCGGCACATGTCCGATATCCCCGGCGTTCACTGGAACACACCGGAAGGCGGGTTGTACATATGGCTTTCCCTGCCGGCCGCCCTTTCCGCCCGGCGTGTGGCGGAAGCAGCCTCCCGTCTCGGTGTCGCTTTCGTTCCCGGTCATGTGTTCTCCATCGACGGGTCCTCTTCCCATTCGTTGCGACTGAACTTCACCTACCCGCCGAAAACGCGGATTGAGACAGGGATCCGCATGTTGGCCGAGGCCGTCCGGGAATCATCTTCCGGGAATGCGGAGACACCTCTGTTCACCTATCCCGAAGACCTGCTCCCCATTGTCTGAAGACCACCGACCCATCGATCAGGACCATCCATCCGGACCTTTCAATCAGGTCCTGCAGCGGATCGTGACCGGAAAATGTTCAAGTTCGCGCAGCCGTATAGGAGGACAATATGAGATATGCAGATCGCATGCAGCACATCCGCGCTTCAGAAATCCGGGAATTGCTGAAACTGACCGAACAGCCTGATGTCATCTCTTTCGCCGGAGGCTTGCCCGCCCCTGATCTTTTTCCCACGCAACAGTTCGCCGACATCTTTCATGATGTACTTGCCCATGAGGGGGAATCCTATCTGCAATACGGCACGACTGCAGGGCACAATCCGCTGCGCGCATCCATCGCGACTCGCCTCGGGAAAACTTCAGGCGTTCTGGTCGAGTCGGAAAACATCCTCATCACGAACGGATCGCAGCAGGGATTGGATTTCGCTGGCAAACTCTTTCTAAACAAGGGTTCTGTCCTTTTGTGCGAAAGCCCGACCTATCTGGCGGCCATCAACGCCTTCAAGGCATATGAACCGAGATTCGTTCCCGTTCCGACCGATCGGGAAGGCATGATTCCGGATTTTTTGGAAGAGATCATCAGAAACGAGCCGGACATCCGACTTGCCTATATCATCCCGGAGTTTCAGAATCCCACGGGAAAAAGCTGGTCAGAGGCACGCAGACGCCGGATTATGGAGATCTTCTCCAGGACGGAGATTCCGATACTGGAAGACAATCCTTACGGAGAGCTGCGTTTTGAAGGAAAGACACCTCCCTCTCTGATGTCTCTTGATCACAAGGGACAGGTCATCGGTCTCGGTACCTTCTCAAAAATTCTGTGTCCCGGTCTCAGGGTCGGCTGGATAACGGCAAGCGAAGAATTGATTTCCCGCTTCGATCTCATCAAACAGGGCGCCGACCTGCATACCAGCCACCTGCCGCAGGCCTGCATCCAGCGGTATCTTGAAACCTGCGATCTGGACGCGCACATTGCCTCATTGCGCACGGTTTACGCGTCACGCAGGGATGCCATGATACAGGCACTCGACAGGCATTTCCCCGAGGGTCTCACAGTCGATCCGCCTTCCGGCGGACTGTTCCTATGGGCCGCACTACCGGAAGGAACCAGTGCCCGACGACTCCTGGAACGCTGTCTGGACTTGAAAGTCGCTTTTGTTCCGGGTGGTGCGTTTTTCCCGGAAGGCGGACATGAAAACACCATGCGTCTGAATTTCTCCAATATGCCGGAACCGCGCATCGATGAAGGAATTCGTCGCATGCGGCAAGCATGCCTCTCCCTTTGAATGCCGGGCATACACTTGATGGCTTGCCTCCATTCATAAACAAACCCGTTTCATCGAACTGCGCGAAGGGTAACAAAAAGACATGAATACGTGTCGGCATATCGTTTGTATGAATTGAAACAAGGGAGGAATGTTCCATGATTTCCGAGACCATGCAGAAACTGTTGAATGATCAGATCCAGAAGGAATTGTATTCCGCCTATTTTTATCTGTCCATGAAAGCCTGGTTCGCCGAACAGAATCTGGACGGATTTGCAAACTTTTTCGATGTCCAGACGAAGGAAGAGCGGGACCACGGGATGAAGTTTTATGATTTCATCATCCATGTCGGCGGAAAAGTGACCCTCCAGGCAATTGAGTCTCCACCCTGCGATTTCGCATCTCCCCTCGATGTCTTCAATCAGACGTTGAAACATGAGCAATTCGTCACTGCTTCCATCTACAACCTTGTCAATCTGGCCATCGAGGAAAAGGATCACAAAACCAATTCCTTCCTGCAGTGGTTTGTGACGGAACAGGCTGAAGAAGAAGCCACGGCGGAGGGAAATGTCCGCAAGCTCCAGTTGATCGGGGACAACACACAAGGCATTTTCATGCTGGACGCCGAACTGGCCAAGCGCGTCTACACACCCATCGCGCCTGCGCCGTAGCGGATGCCCATGTGACTGAACATCAGAATCCAGAGAATCCGGTTGAAGAAAGAAGCTGTCCCGACGGGCAGCTTCTTTTGTTCTTCCGAGAGAGCAAGTCGATGTTGCGAAGCGTCGAAGAGCATCATGGGTGTTCAAGTGCCATCATCACACAATGCCGAAGTGCCTGCATGCCCAATTCCTCCGCACGTCGAAACAGGTCCGGCTCATGTGTCCCTGGCTGGAACCAGATGCAGGGAATGCCGAGACGCCCTGCTTCTTCAACGATTTCAATACCATGCTCCGGCGATACGACCATATTGACAACCTCCGGTCGTTCCGGCAGCGAAGAAAGGTCCGGATAGCACGGTTCCCCATCGATTGCGGAATGAGTCGGATTCACGGCGTAAACACGGTATCCATGACGTTTCAAGGTTTGATAAATTCGGTTTCCATTCTTCTCCGGATTTGCGCTGACACCGACGACAGCCCAGGTTTCCGCCTCCAGCATGGCTTTTGTCAATGCTTTCTGATTCATGTAAACCCTCCTCACCTGTTTCCCAACATCTGTTTCCCAACATCTGTTTCCCAACATTTCAAGAGAAAGTCTTCCAGAATGTCTGCGGTGATTCCCCAGATTACCCCTTCCGGCGTCCGGTAGGCAAGGACTGGGTGTATCGTCTCCCCCCACGGCTTCCCATACCGTTCCGGCAACGATAATTCCTCGACTGGAAGCAGGATTTCCTCCATGCCGGTTGTCGGATGCACACGGGTCGGATGGGATTTCACGACAACCCCGTAATGTTCCGGCTTCTGTTCAATCAGCCATCCCAAAGGAAGTGAGAAGACCCGTTCGACTTCGCATGGATTCGCCCGCATGTCCGAAAGGATGACATCCGTCATGCCGACGACGACGTCAATCAATGCCCCCTGTCTTGTCAGCAGGCTGTCCAGCCTGCCAAGAACCCGGACGGAACTCCTGGGAACACCCAGTTCCTCTTCCGTTTCACGCAGGGCCGTATCTTCCTGCGTCCGATCCAGGTCCGGATCCACCTTTCCGCCGGGAAATCCGATTTCTCCCGGTTGGGTGATACCAGCCGCGCGTTTCTGGAATATCACATCCGGACCGTTCAGCCCATTGGAGATCAACACCAGGACAACAGCATGGCGCCTGCCTGCGCCACGGATACCCGGCTTCGCCGGCAATGATTCCTTCAGGGCATCCTCAAAATGGTCTTTCACCTTCATGAACATCCTCCATGCAACCACGGCTCCGCAAGATCAATCATGTGACATTTCAGTCGACAAGACAAGGGTTCCGGCACATAAAAAAAGGAGCCTGCATGGACAACAGGCTCCGTATGTCATATATCACTCACTTGCAGGAAGGTTACACAGCAATAACAGCATCAGGCTGCTTTCTTGCCGGCCTTCTCCTTCGTCTTTTCCGAATCGTTGGTCCAGCCAAGTTTGTCCAGACCAAAGAACACAAGGGACAAAACCATGCCGAAAACGGTGGCAAGCGCCATTCCCTTCAATTCAACGGTTCCGATCTTCACGGCCACGCCGCTGAGGCCGGCCACGAAGGTAAGAGCCGTCAGAATGAGGTTTCGGGATTTGGAGTAGTCCACCTTCGCCTCTACCAGCATCCGGATGCCCGATGCGGCGATGACGCCGAAGAGCAGCAGGGTGATCCCACCCATGACAGGGCCGGGGATGCTGCTGATGAAGGCGGACACATTGCCGAAGAATGCCATGGCGATGGAAATGATGGCCGCGCCTCCGATGACCCATACGCTGTAGACACCGGTAATGGCCATGACACCCATGTTCTCGCCATAGGTGGTGGTGGGAACCGAACCCGAAAAACCGGACAGCATGGTCGATATGCCATCGCCCATCATGGAACGGTGCAGGCCGGGATCCTTTGTCAGATCACGTCCGACAATCTTGGATGTGACAAACAGATGACCGATGTGTTCGGAGATGACCACAAGGGTTGTGGGCAGGATGATGAGAATCGCGCCGAAATCGAACTTGGGCAGTGTGAAGCTCGGAAGTGTCAGAAACTGCGCTTCCGCCACCGGTCCCCACGTGACCATTCCCATGGCGGCGGAAAGAATGTATCCGAAGATGACGGCGATGAGAATCGGGATGATGGAGAAGAAACCGCGGAAGATCAGATTGCCGAAAACCAGTACGGCAAGTGTCGCAAGAGATACAATGACAGCCTTCGGGTCGACGATGCCATCCGCATTCGGAAGCAGGCCGGCATTTCCTGCCGCAACCCCTGCCAATTCCAACCCGATGAGGGCGACGATGGGACCCATGGCTGCGGGCGGCAGGACGATGTCGAGCCATTTGGTTCCGATGGCGCCGATGAGCAGGGCGACCAGGACAAAGACAAGACCGGAAATGATGAATCCGCCGAGTGCTTTCGCGAAGTTGTCTTTTGCCTCTCCACCGGAAGCAAGGATTGCGGCCACCGGGCTGAGATAAGCGAAGCTGGACCCCAGGAAGGCCGGAGCGCGGCCCATGCAGAGGAAAAGATAGAGGAGTGTTCCGATGCCGTTCATGAGCAGGACCAGGGACGGATCAATGACCCGTGCGCCGGCCCATGTGTTGAACAGGTACGGAACAAGGACCGAGGCGCCGAACATGGCAAAGAGATGCTGGAACGCGAGCGGGATGCCCTGGAGGAGCGGGACCTTTTCCTCCACCTGGATGATGCGGCGTGACTGCATGAATCTGAACCCCCTGTGCGTATTTTGAATGTTCCGGTCACGACTGGGACATGGGACAGGCACATCCTTTGATGTGCCCGTTCTCACGTCAATATCCGGAATAGTATAGCATGATGGTTTTCAATACGCTACAGGGGGGAATGGATTTTTTGAATCATTTCACTTTGAACCGTTCAACCATGGTCATCATGTCGTCGGTTGCAAGCTGGGTCTTGACGACCATATGACTCATCCGTTTGAGCTTGTCGTATGTGTCAGAGACGCGGGATGCCATCGTACTGACATCTTTGGCGCTCTCATTCGTGGCTCCGCTGACTTCATGAATGGCCCGCATCAGATCGTGAACCGATGCGGACAGCTCCTCCGTCGTCGCGCTGAGGTCTGTCGACATGTCGCTGAAGAATGATGCATCCTTGCGGTACTGCTCCATCGCCTTCAATTGTTTGCCATAATCTTCGCTCACCTGCGTATCCAGAAATCCCAGCATGTCGGTGGAACTGGAGGTCAGATTCTTGACCGCTTCCAGCACTTCCGAGGTGACGCCCTGAATTTGCGTCACTGTATTTTTTGACAATTCAGCCAGTTTCCGGATTTCATCGGCAACGACCGCAAAGCCGCGTCCGGCTTCTCCGGCACGAGCAGCCTCAATGGCTGCATTCAGGGCAAGCAGGTTGGTCTGGGAGGTGATTTGAAGAATGGATGCTGACAGGATATCAATCTGATCCACCGACTTGGATTGCGTGATGGCCAGCCGCATGCGTTCGTCCGTTTCCGAATGAAGTTTTCGGATGGCTTTCTGGGATGCCTGCGTCTCCTGCATCAGGCCATCCGCCCGCCGGTTGATTTCCGCGGACATGGTGGCACCTTCCGAGGCGCGTCCCGCGATGGAGTCGATCGCATGTTCAATCTCCACCGATGTCGCATTCATTTCCTGGGCGGATGCGGCATTTTCCTCCATGCTGGCGGATAATTGCTCGGTGCTGCCTGAAATGCCGCTGAGGATGGATTCAACCTCCGACATATGCTGCTTCGACTCCACGGATGAGACGGAGATGTGCTGCGTATCGGACAGGATTTCCCCTATGGTCTTTCGGACTTCATCACGCGTCCTGTTGATGGCGTCCGCTATTTTTGAAAATTCATCCGTACCGTGCAGCCTCACATCCCCACTGTAATCCTCAAGCAGATCAAGTTCGGCGGTTTTCCGGATGATGGCGAGGATACCTTTTGACTTCCTCCGTATGTCCCTGATGATGAAAAAACCGAAAAAGGCGGTCAATACAAGTGCCGCGAACACGAGAAAAATCATGTTCCAGGAGTTTTTCACCGTCACGCTCTTTGTGAATTCCATCACATCATTGGCATACAGATCCAGATACTCCGTCAAGAGATTGATGGATTCACGCGCATTCCCGAAGGAAACATTGAAGGCCTCCATATCTGTGATTTTACGGTTCGGGGCATCCAGTGAGGCTTTCCATCTGGCAGCCTCCGCGACAAAAGTTGCATACAATGCCTCTGGTTTCTCTGTAGTGTTTTCATTGATCAGCTTTGAAAACTTGTCCATATCCGGCTGCATGAGCGCCCAGCCTGCCGCCATCCGCTCTACAGCCTGGGTGTAGTTGTCATTGAAATCGGCAATCTGGGGCGCCATCAGATCATCAGGTATTTCAGGATTTGTGATGAGCATGGCTGCGACAAGAGACTGGTAAAGATCCCTGTCCGCATTGATCATGGTGGTCGC
>JAIFNI010000294.1 GCA_020047785.1 Clostridia bacterium | reverse complement strand
GACTTTCCGCTTCAACGTACCACAGGGGACAAGGAACCGTCAAGAACGCGCCGGAAGGGCCAAATCACCATGAAACAGTCTGTTTCCGGAAGAATACGCCACCTTTGTGAAGATTTCGTGAAAAAACGTTTTCACAGTCTTCCATCAACTCCGCACTGCCGATGAACAGGATTCCCCCATCCGTCAGAGTTTCGGCCAGACTTCGGCATACCTGCCGCTTTCTGGCATCTGAAAAATAGATCATCACATTGCGGCAGAAAATGACATCGAACGGTTCGAATCCATACGGGTCCGCGATCAGATTGAAAGGGTGAAAGCGGACCATCTGCCTGATTTCATCACGAAGGCTCCAGGCATTTCCGGCCTTCTCGAAATACAGATCCCGATAGGTATCCTCCAGACCCCGGGAAATCGCAATCCCATCGTAGGCGCCTTTTTCAGCCATCCTGATCACAGGACGGGAAATGTCGGTGGCGATGATTTCAAAGGTGTTCCGCCGGTTGTCCGCTCCCGAGCGCTTCAGATGGCTTGCCACGCACATGGCGATGGAATAGGGTTCCTGACCGAAGGAGCAGGCCGCACTCCAAATCCTCACCCGATGCCGTTTTCCATTCTCCATTTCCTCTATCCAGCGCGGAAGTAGCACCTCCTCCAGCATCGTCCAGGGCGACTTGTCCCGAAACCAGAAGGTTTCGTTGATGGTCATGCTTTCGACAAGCCGGTCGAGGAGGGCCGAATCCTGCCCGAAGCAGATTTTCCCGTGCAGCTCCGGAAAACTGTGTGGCGGCATTTCCGCAACCAGCTTCCCCAGTTTTTCATCCAGCAGGTACGCTTTTTCCGGTCCAAGCGCCATGCCACCCTTTTCTTCCAACTTCAGAAGAATGTCGGAGAATTCCCTTGTTCCAATGTATGACTGCATGCCTTCACCGTTCTCCCCTGGAAATCTGCCCGATCCGGCGGGCGATGTCCTCCAGATGGACTGTTTCATCGGACAATCCCGCATCCGCCACGCACTTCGGCATGCCATACACCACGCAGGTTTTTTCACTCTGGGTGATGCAGAAGCAGTTGCAGGCTTCCTTCAGCAATCGAACGCCCCGGGTTCCGTCATTTCCCATGCCCGTCAGGATGACGGCCAGAATGTTTTTCCCCTGGAAGTGTTCCGCCGCAGATTGGAACAGCACGTCGGCGGACGGGCGGACCCCGTTCACAAAGGCCGTTTCTGTAAGCCGGACCGTTTTCTTCCGCTCCGCGTTCTCCCCGAGGACCATGTGAGATCCGCCTGGCGCGATGAATACACGGCCATCCTGCAGGAACTCTCCCTGAACGCCTTCCGAAATGCCGGAGCGGTATTTTTTTTCAAGCGATTCCGCGAGAATCTTCGTGAACTCCGGCGGCATGTGCTGCACGACCAGAACGGGACTGCCCACCTGAGCAGGCCAGCCGCGAAACAGCGTGTCCAGCGCAACCGGGCCTCCGGTGGATGAGGCAATCAGAATCAGGTCGATCCCGCCCTGGTGATGGAACCCTTTCGATTGGCCCGCAGAAAGCGGTTCGTCCGCTGCAGCCGGGTTCTGCACGGAGGGGGAAGATATCGGGCGGGCGCTGTGGAGAGGCAGAAACTGCCTGACCTGAATCTGCGCGAAGATGGATTCCAGCATGCTTCGGAATGCTGATCCCCATGCACGTTCTTCCTCGCGTTCAGGCTTCACGATGAAGTCCAGTGCGCCATGATTGAGGGCTTCCAGAGTGATGGAGGCACTCTCCGGGTCCTTGCCGCTCAGCAGGACGATGTCCACGTTCGGGTGCGTCCGTCTGATCCCTTCGAAGGCCGGCATTCCGATCAACGCGACCAGATGCGCATCCAGCAGCAGCACGTCGATGGCGTCCTGCTGGAGCCATTCCAGGGCGATAGGCCCGTTGGAGGCGGTATGCAGGACCATGCCGTATTCCGTCGCGGTCACCGCATCCGCAATCAGTTTCCTGTTCAGGACAGACTGTTCGGCGATCAGGACCTTCAATTTTTCCAAGCATGCACCCCCATTGGCAGTTGTATCCTTTCGAACAGGCATCCCATGCTATATACCCGAAAATCGGCATCACAAAAAAAGATGTACGAACTGCTTCAGTACAGCATCAAACTGTCACCGAGCAATCCAGGACATCCTTTAGTTTCTGGAAACAAACAACCTATTCCATGGACTTCAAAAAGCAATGCCAGCCGGGACATTAGCCTGCGTTTATGGCACATCATCCTTTGCAGGAACATCCGATTCGACAGTTTCCGTTCCTGCCTTGACCGTCCTGTCCATCTGCTGGGAAAGCTGTTTGAACAGAATGTCGGCCAGACCGATGCCCCTGGTGCCGACACGGGTCATGATCTCATCATCCAGCATGCCCTGGTAAATCTCGCGCGCCTGGCTGTCGCCTTCGGATTCCGCGGAAGGAACCGTGGCCTTCATCTGTTTGTACATCATGGACATCATGATGCTCTCAAACTGCTGGCAGACCTTCCTGAGTTCCGTTTTGTCCTTCTCTTCGTAAGCCTTCTGCAGCACATCGGCAAACGCCTTGTCGGCAGCACTGGTCTTCGCATTCCCCGCGGCTTCCGCAGCGCCGGTCGCATCCGTGAGACCGAAGGCCCCTGAACCGGTCCGGCCGATTCCCTGCGCACCGGTTCCGACGCTCCCGGAAATACCGGCGAGACCGGCATCCGAAAGCCCTTTCCACAACTCGGCGCCACTTCCGATTCCACTGATGCCCATTTTCCCTCCCCGGAAAGATTCGAGCGGTGTTCATGTCAAATCCAGCCCAAGGTTGTCCTCAGCGCCGAAGCGCATTCGCGGTCTGGAGCATGTCGTCCGCCGTCGTGATGGCCTTGGAATTGAGTTCATAGGCCCGCTGCGAGGTGATCATCTTCACCATTTCCTCTACAACGGCCACATTGGAGGATTCCAGATAGCTGCTGCGCAGGACGGTCGGCTTGCCCAGTTCGGTATCCGCAATGGCTGCGCCGGACGCGGAATTCTGCGTGTACAGGTTGCCCCCGGTTGCCTCGAGTCCCTGAACATTCTGGAACTTGAACAATCCGACATATTGGCCGGTCGGCAGGGTAAGACCGGTCTCATCCCGGTAGGTGACTTCTCCGCTTTCCTGAAAATCAATATTCGCCAGCTGCTGTGTGAAGGTGATGGGGGCCCCGTCCCGATCCAGCACGGGATAGCCGCGCGCGGTCGTCAGCATGTTCCCTTCCTCGGTGATGGAGAGCTTGAATGCGCCGTCGCGCGTATACTGGACCCCGCCGCCGGGCACCTGCACCTGGAAGAACGCATCGCCTTCCAGCGCCATGTCCAGTTTGTTCGTCGTCTGCTCGAGGTTTCCCATGGCGAAGTCCCGCACAGTGGCACGCGGCAGTACGCCATGGCCTACCTGCAGGTTCACGGGCTTGCCGGTGTCCGTCGCGCCGGGCGCAACGGCCTTCTGCATCGTGACATAAAGCAGATCCTCGAACTCCGGCCTTTCCTTCTTGTACCCGGTGGTGGATACATTCGCGAGGTTGTTGGCGATGGTGTCCACACTGAATTGCATGGCCTTCATGCCGGATGCCGCTGTCCACATGGCGTTGATCATGGCGTTTCGCTTCCTTCTGCGGACATCCTTGTCCCCTGATTTGTCATCCCTGATGCACAGTCAATCTCCTTACCGCACCCGGCCGATTTCATTGCAGGCCTTGTCCAGTGTGGCATCCTGATACTGGATCATCTTCTGATTGGACTCATAGGCGCGAAGCACCGTCATCATCTCGACCATTGCCCGCACGGAATCGACATTCGACTGCTCCAGGCTGCCCTGCCTGACTTCCCCCTCGAAAACGCCCTCGGTTGTCTCCGGCGTGATTTCAAGAAGATTCGCCCCGAATTTTCGCAGACTGCCCGGATTGGCCACCACTTTGATCTTCAGCCTGTCGACCACCGCTTCACTGGTTTCCACCGTGCCATCTGCCCGAACCAGGAAATCCGCGCCAGGAACCTTGATGATGCCGTTTTCCCCCATGACGGGGTTGCCGTTCTTCGTGACGAGTACCCCTTCGGAAGTGATCTGAAATGCGCCATCCCTCGTATAGGCTTCCTTGAGCGTGCCATCCGGCTGAAGGACACTGATGGTGAAAAAGGCCTTGTCATCGGCATCAAATGCCAGATCCGTCGCGTTTCCCGAGGACACGAGCGTTCCCTGCGAGAAATCGGTCTTCACCTCGCCGAGGTTATTGAAAAGCGTCATGACACCTAGCTTCCGGGTGAACGGATTGTCGCCGGCGTCGTGAATCCGCTGGGCTGTCATATCCGGGAAGGCTTCGAAGGACAATGTGTACTTCTTAAAACCCGTGGTCGCGGAATTGGCCATGTTGTTGGCCACAATGTCCATTTTGTGCTGGAGGGTCATCATGCCCCATCCGGAGGTGTACAATCCACGTATCATACGATATCCATCCTGTACAGGGTGCCGCTTCCCATTTCTGCCGGGGAAGGCGGAACCGGTCATCTGCGGCAGGCCTGTCGATTTCAGGCTCTTCCGCTTCGTTCCATACAAAAAGCATATCGGCACGGGACAAAAAAAACATAATGGAGAACGGAGGTTTCAGTCGCGCATCTGAGCGGACGTATATCAACAAGCGATGATGCACTGGCAACGCGCCAAGGATTCAGTCCCGCATCTGTGCGGACGAATATCCCGACGAATCCGAAAAACTGTTGCCCTTCAGCAGATCCAGTTCCTCCAGAGCCTTTCCGGTTCCAAGCGCCACGCAGGACACGGCGTCGTCCGCGATGAGCACGTTGATGCCGGTCTTTTCCCGCAGCAGCTTGTCAAAGCCGTAAATCAGGCAGCCGCCGCCGGTCATGACAATGCCGCGTTCGGCGATGTCCGACGCCAGTTCCGGCGGGGTGCGTTCCAGAACGGAATGGACTGCTTCCACGATGGAGGAGACCGGTTCTTCCAGCGCCTCGTGCAGTTCGGTCGAGGACACGCGGAGGGTCTTCGGAAGTCCGGAGACCAGATTGCGGCCACGGATTTCCATGGTGACTTCCTGGGTGCGGGGATACACGGTGCCGATGCTGATCTTCAGATCTTCAGCGGTACGTTCGCCGATCATGATGTTGTGCTTCTTGCGCATGTATCGGACAATGGCCTCGTCGAACTTGTCGCCGGCGATTTTGATGGACGTGCTGACCACGGTTCCGCCAAGAGAGATGACCGCGATATCCGTCGTTCCACCGCCGATGTCCACGACCATGGAGCCGCAGGCCTTGGCGATGTCTATGCCCGCCCCGATGGCGGCCGCGATGGGCTCCTCGATGAGGTAGGTCTTGCGGGCGCCTGCCTGCATGGCCGCATCCTCGACAGCTCTCTTTTCAACTTCGGTGACCCCGGAAGGAACGCAGATCATCACGCGGGGTTTGAATATCTTGAAGAAACCCTTTGCGCATACTTTGTTGATGAAGTGCTT
This sequence comes from Clostridia bacterium, assembly GCA_020047785.1. Taxonomy (GTDB): domain Bacteria; phylum Bacillota; class Clostridia; order DSM-8532; family DSM-8532; genus JAEWSN01. The sequence goes on along the minus strand of JAIFNI010000294.1, from coordinate 3,849 downwards.
GAGCATCTTTTCCGTGACATGGTAGTCGGAAATGACGCCTTCGCGCAGCGGCCGGATGGCCACGATGTTGCCGGGCGTGCGGCCCAGCATCTTGCGGGCTTCCTCGCCGACCGCCAGGATACGGTCCGTGTTTTTGTCTATCGCGACAACGGAAGGTTCCCGCAGCACGATCCCCTTGCCCTTTACGTAAACCAGAACGGTCGCCGTTCCGAGGTCGATGCCGATATCCATGCCGAATCCCATTTCTTCTTCCCCTTGTTTTCTTCGGAACTGCGTTGGCGCGATTCGCCCGTTCAGCCAGGAATCCCTGCTTGCCGAAATTTCATTACAATTCTAACAACAAACGCCTGTAAACACAACAGAAACCGCCATTCCGAATGGATGCACGAAGAGGTTTCCGACCATGCACCTTTTGCTCCCGATGGGTACATGTCTGAAAATACAGTACAGTCTCGTTTCGATTTGACGTGAAGGCCGACCTGAGAGCCGGTTCCGGGTTATACTGGGTGTGGATTCTCCCGATCCGATTCGCGTGATGGGAGAATGGATTGCCTTTTTACTGAAGTCGTCGTCCGGAAATGCGGGGGTCCCGAGAAAGAAACCCGCCGTTCCTGCAAAGGAGAAATCATGAACCGTATGATTCGCGGCACCCTGTCGTGCCTGTTGGCGTTTCCTCTTCTGCTCGGTTCCATTACGGTTCCGGTCAACGCCAGCCCGCTTCCCCTTTTTCCAGCCGAGGATCTGGTTGTCATCGAGGATGAACCGATACCGGCCGGCAACCTTGCTGTCCGTTGGCCCGATGACAACCGTTTCGGCACAGGCATCGTCCCTTTTCCCGAGGATGAATCCACCCCAGCCGGACTCCCGGAAATCGGTCCGCTTACCGATGTGCCCGAAACATCCGAGGAATTTCGCGGATTGTGGGTCGCCAGTGTCGCAAACATCGACTGGCCGAAGATTCCGACGCAGGATGCCTCCGCCCTGAAGGCGGAAGCCATATCCACCCTTGACTTTGCGAGGCTGCACCGCTTCAATGCCATCTTCCTGCAAATCCGTCCGACGGCTGATTCATTTTTCCCTTCCGATTTCTTTCCCTGGTCACAGTATCTGACCGGCCAGCAGGGGCTCGCTCCTTCCGATGGCTTTGATCCCCTGGCCTTCTGGACAGCCGAAGCCCACGCGCGCGGATTGGAACTCCATGCCTGGCTGAATCCCTACCGCATCACGAAAAAAAAGCCGGCCGACCCCGTTCAAACAGTTGCGCAACTGTCCTTCGGCCATCCCGCAAAACTTCACCCGGAGTGGGTTGTCACCCATTCCGATGGAAACCTCTACTTCAATCCTGGCTTGCCTGAAGTACGTCAGCTTCTGCTGGGCAGCATATCGGAAATTCTGGAGAAATATCCGGTGGACGGCATTCATTTTGATGACTATTTCTATCCCGACGGGTCGTCAAACAAAAATACAGCCATGGCCTCCGCTCCGGTTGCATCCGCTTCCGCAACTGCCGGAACGGCAAGACGCGGATTCATCAAAGACAAAAGTGGCCGGATCTCCTATGTTTCAGTCTTTGACGATTCCGCCGCCTTTACGCAGTACGGCGGCTCATTCGCCAAACTTGACGACTGGCGGAGAAACAATGTGAACACATTTGTCAAGGATGTTTCCACCCTCATCCGCTCACAAGCGTCCCCGGTGCGGTTCGGAATCAGCCCGTTCGGCATCTGGCGGAACAAGACAAGCGATTCGCTGGGAAGCGACACGAACGGATCCGAATCTTACACGCACCACGCGGCAGATACCAGAAAATGGGTGAAGGAAGGCTTGATCGATTATATCGCCCCGCAGCTCTATTGGAATACGGGGTACAAAATTGCCGACTATTTCAAGCTTTCAGCCTGGTGGTCCTCCGTGACGGAAGGAACCGGCGTGGATTTGTATGTGGGGCAGGCTGCCTACCGCATGGATGCGGATGACCCGGACTCGGCCTGGTATGGTGTCGCCGAACTGGAGCGACAGGCAAAGGCGAACACAACGACACCCGGTCTGGACGGCACGATTTTTTTCAGTTATCAATCCTTCCTGGAGCGCCCCGCGCTTGCAGCCACATTGAAAGCCCTCAGGGAAACACAGGACGGGTTATCAACGCCGATTTCGGGGGGCTTTGCTCTTCTTGCCGGCGCAACTGTATCAAAAGGACCGATTCTGCTTGCCCGACCTCTGCAGAATCTGAAGACCGATTATACAGGCATCTATCTGAACGGTGCCTCCAATCCGGACAAACCGCTCCTGCTGAACGGATCTCCGGTCGAATCACGTTCCCGGAACGGGTACTTCGGTGTGTTCATGCCTCTTTCACGCGGGAAGAACACGTTTGTGTTTTCACAGGAAGGTGCATACGTCGTCCGTTCAGTCTGGCGGAACAAACCGGCATCCTCTTCCGCCGGCACCACGCCTGCCAAGATGAAAACCGCAGAGATTCCCGCCTCTTCCGTTTTTCCCCAGAATCCGCTCTATGGAATGGCCGGTGACAGCTACACCTTTTCCTGCACGGCGCCCATCGGCGCAAAAGTCAGTGTGACAATCGGCAAGACAAGCTATGTCATGACTCCTGCCGCAACAAGGGCTCCAGGTGCCGGCGCCTATCCGACCACATTCCGGGTTGCCTGGAAGATGCCGGTTCAGACAGGAACCGCACGAATCGTGAACCTGGGTTCGCCGGTCTACACCATGACCTATGCAGGAAAAAAGAAGACCCGGACGGCACCCGGGAAGATCGGCGTGATTCTTCCGGGAGCTCCTTTCTATGCTGAAATGCTTGGGAATCCGACTGAGACCTATGATGCGATGTCTACCTCCGGCGGAACACGCCACTATCTGGAAAAAGGATCGAAAGAGGCTGTCACAGGTATGTACGGGACCTGGATCCGTCTTGCTTCGGGCCTGTATGTGAAAAAAACAGCCGTGAAGACATCGCTGCCAAAATCAGCCATCCAGTATGCCGTAACGGATGTTATCTACACGTCAGGGGTCTCAGCGGACCGCTTTGGCTTCAACTTGAAAGGCGCTTCCGCCGCCACTGCGGATTTTGACGGGACCTTCCTCCGCATCCGACTGCCCCTCACCACCTCACTCCCTCTGCCTTCCCTCCCACCGGACGGTCTTTTTGAAACCGTCAAGGCGGAAAAGTCGGGAAGCGGCATGCAGTATGTGTTCGGACTTCGTGCAGGAGCCCGGCTGGAAGGGTATGCACTCGACAGAACAGCAACCGGCTTCGAAATCCCACTGAAACGTCACATTCCCTCCACATCTGCCGAACTGCCGCTCCAAGGCAAGGTCATCCTGCTTGATCCGGGACACGGCGGTTCCAATGCCGATCCGGCAGGCGGGGACACAGGCGCCATCGGACCGATGGGAATCCTGTGGTCCGAACGCCACATCAACCTCACGAATGCCCTTTCCCTGAAACAGGAGCTCGAGCGGTTGGGCGCAACCGTTCTGCTGACCCGGACGGCGGACGTGTCCCTCTCCCTCGAATCCCGTCTCAACCTGTCCCGAAAGCTGCGGCCGGACCTGTTTCTCTCCCTTCATGCCGACAGTGTGGAAGACAATATGGACATCTCGAAACTCTCCGGCTTCTCGGTCTGGTATCGCGAACCATTGGCGGCCGCGTTTGGAAACAAGGTTCTACGCAGTGTTGTGGACACACTCGGCAAGAAGGACAGAAAATTGAACCAGCGCAATTTTTATGTCACACGCGGCACCTGGTGTCCGACGATCCTGCTCGAGGCCGGCTTCGTTCCGAATCCGGAGGAATTCGAGCTGCTGACGAATCCGATCGAACAGGCG
>JAIFNI010000100.1 GCA_020047785.1 Clostridia bacterium | reverse complement strand
GGAGTCTGCTTCCGACCCCGGCCGACTTCTATTCGGAGGATGTCTGTGAAGCGACCTTCGACAAGGCCATCGAGACACTCAAATCCTGGGCATCTGTCGGTGAAAAAATGGGCGTCCGCTATTCCTACAATCATGTCTGGAACGGCAGCAATTCCCGGGAGCCTGCGGCTAACTTCGAATGGCTCACGGTGCGCATCCGTCGGGTATGGCGCGTCATGAACGATTCAGGCATCAAGTATGGCCTGGAATTCCTGGGTCCCTGCCCGCTCAGAAACAGTTTCAGGCATCCATTCTTCAACACGCTGTCCGGCGCCCTGGCACTGGCGGATGCCGTTGATCCGCGCTGCGGTTTCCTCTTCGACACCTATCACTGGTATACCGGCAGCGACGCGAATGTGGCGGATGCCTATCTCGCCTCCCGCCACGTGGATCGAATGGTGAATTTTCATGTGAACGACGGTGTTCCCGGTCGAACGAGAGAAGAACAGCAGGACCTTGAACGCGCACTGCCCCTTGAAACCGGTGTCATCAATGCAGCCCTGCCATACAGACTCTTCAAGGAAAACGGTTACACAGGCCCTGTCATGTGCGAACCGATGCGTCCATGGAGCACGAATCCCGGAAACAAATCCGTCGAAGAGGTTGTCAGGATTGTGGCTGAAACCTACAGGAAGCTGGATGCGGCGGCTTCAGTCATATAGATTTCTTCTTCAGATGACACGCAGAGCCATTCCACCGCGCCACCGAAGGACAACTCAAGGACAACCGAAGGACAACCAATGGACAACCAATGGACAACCGAAGGACAACCGAAGAAGCATCTTACGAAAGGGTCGCATCAGCGGCCCTTTTTTCGCACCGTCACCACAATCGCATAAAGTACGGCAATCATCCCGCTGCAGGCAAAAAAGCCGATCCTTGCGCCGAAATGATTGGTGATGGCGCCCGCATACAGGTTCCCAACAGGCAAAAGTCCGCCGAACACAAGTGTATACAGGCTCATCACCCTACCCCGGTACGCATCGTCCGTGTGTATCTGGACTGTGGTATTGGCTGTGGAACTGAACAAGACAACTCCGAATCCAAGAATGGCCAGGCAGAATCCGGTCAAAGGCAGATAATTCGTCATCCCAGCCAGGGCAAGGCATAAGGCGATTACCAGAGGCAGAATCATCAACACTGCCTTTTTCGGTCCTGATTTGCTGAAGGATGCCATGGTCAGCGCACCTGTGAAGGATCCGATCCCCATCAGCGACATCAGCAGGCTGAATCCGGCTTCCTTCCCCTGCAGGACTTCCTTGACGAAAACCGGTACCAGAACACCGGCATTCATGGCAAAGGTGCCGACCACCGCCGTCATCAGAATGGTTTCCAGCAGAACAGGCGTTTTCCGCACATACCGGAGCCCGTCGGCAATTTGCTTCAACACGCCTTTTTCGGTGCTCTTCACAGGAATTCTGACATTCGGAGGATGAATGAGGAAAAGGCTGAGGAGAACAGCGGCAAAGCTGAAGGAATTGACGTAGAAGCACATGGTGACGCCCCACGCGGTCATGACGAGGCCGGCAATGGCCGGTCCGATAATGCGTGCCAGGTTGAAAATGGTGGAATTCAGAGCGATGGCGTTCATCAGATCTTCCCGGCCCACGAGTTCAATCACGAGGGACTGTCGGGTCGGCATGTCGAGTGTGTTGACCACCCCGAGCAGGGTCGCCAGCACAAGGATGTGCCAGTACCGGATCACACCCAGCGTATTCAGAATGGCAAATGCCAGGGTGATGAGCAATGATGCCGATTGTGTGAATTGCAGAATCGCTTTCTTGGGAAACCGATCGACCCAGGTACCCGCAAACAAGGAAAACAAAAGCATCGGGGTAAACTGAAGCGCCCCGACGAGGCTGAGCAGAAACGGCGAATCCGTCAGCGAATAGGCCAGCCAGGGCTGGGCGATGTTCTGCATCCAGGTTCCAATCAGGGAAACGCACATACCGAACCAGTAGATGCGGAATTCCCGGTGCCGCAGTGCGGCAAACGGATTGCCGACACGGTGCAAAGACTTTTCTCCTTTGTCGATCATGATGAAGGACTTCCCTTCGCAAGCTTCCTGTATGATTTTGCCGGTCATTCGTGTAAAATCGATGGGTACATGTTTCGTTGCCGCCGGCATGCCCGCGGCAGGAAGGACGGCTCATCTTGTTCATCCGCAACAACCATGATTTTTCGGCATTGGCCGATGCCGCCAGACAGACGGGCGTACTCGCCCTTGATACGGAGTTCATGTCCGGCAAGACCTATTATACCAAGCTATGTCTGCTGCAGGTATCGGCAGGCGATATTTCCGCCATCATCGATCCGTTGGAGGAAATCGATCTTTCCCCGCTGGTTGAACTGCTTCTTGACGAAGGCATCGTCAAGGTCCTGCATGCCGCCTATCAGGATATCGAACTGATGACACGCCTCTGCGGCCGGCCGCCCGTCCCGGTCTTCGACACTCAGGTGGCCGCCACGCTGGCCGGCTTCCAGTCCCAGATCGGCTATTCCCGGCTGCTCGAAGAGCTGCTGGATGTCAGGATCGACAAGTCCGAATCCTATACGGACTGGTCGCGACGCCCCTTGACGGCCAAGCAGGTGGAATATGCCCTGAATGACGTCATCCATCTGAAACCGATGTATGAGAAACTGCGCAAACGTCTGGAACACGACGGACGCATGGAATGGCTGGCCGACGATTTTGCGCTCCTGTCCGACCCGGCGACCTTCGCCTCGGTGCCGGAAGAACAATTCCGCCGGGTCAAGCGCGCTTCCACGCTGAACAGACGGCAACTCGGCATTCTCCAATCAATCACAGCCTGGCGGGAACGCGATGCGCAGCGCAGGGACCTGCCCCGTCAATGGATCATCAAGGACGAATCCCTGCTGGAGATTGCCAGAAGAAAACCGACAGATGTCACCGCACTCGCTGACATCCGCGGGCTCGATCCAAGGTCTCTTGGAGATCGTGGTGCCGGCCTGCTGGCTGCCGTATCAAGAGGCATTGCCTTGCCCGAGGCCGAATTGCCGCGCATCGAGCGGAGACAGCATGCCGCCATGGACATCGAAGGCGTCGTCAAGCTGATGGGTGCGCTGGTCCGTCTCCGTTCCACCGAACACAGGGTGGCTGCTCCTTTGCTGGCTTCCCAGTCGGACCTGGAGCAGCTTGCTTCCGGCGACGAAGAAGAATGTGCCTTGCTGCGGGGCTGGCGCAAAGGGCTGATCGGGGAGGATCTGCAGCGGCTGCTGGATGGCAGGCTGAGTCTCCGAATCCGCGACGGGGAAGTTGTAGCCGAGGAAATCCATCAGTAGACACAAAGCAGACCGATATAAATCCAGGGTTCGGGCGTTCAAACGATTCTGCGGAAATGGACAAATCCCCCATCTTCCGTCGTCGTTTCGCACCACCGGCGCAAATCGACCCTGGCCGTTACATTCCCGTCATAAATCTCGACATGGGCACGGCCGCTGTCAGGGTCCACATCCATCCGGACTATGGTGACCCAGTGCCAGGCGTCAAGATTCTCAACATCCCCGTTGCTGAGGTTCAGAAAGGCAACCGGACAATCCAGCGTCAGCCCGTCCGCCAGGAAGGAAAGCACTTCCTGGAAGGATGGTCGGCGTTCCTTGTCTCGGGCATACAATAGAGCCTCGCAGTCCAGCTTGTAACCGTGCTGTTCCGCAAAGGCATGAAGACCGTCGGAAAACAGCTGGACCGTGTTGACCCCCATGCGGGTCGGCGTGACATGCTTCCACATGGCTTCCATCAGCTGCAGGCATCCTTCCTTTTGAAGCAAATCATAGGGTAGTTGAAGCATGCCTCCGCGATGAAGATACAGCATGATGTTGGACGCGACACTGGGTCCGCAGCCGGCGCGCCGCTGCCATTCAGTGGAGAACCATTCCTGTTCGCATCCACGGAACCAAACGCCGCCTTCGTCCAGGATGTGCAGATGGTCGGGGTTCTTCAACCCATATGACAACAACCGGACAGGATTCCGCACGCTGTCCGGGCCGGTCAGCACGTCAGCCTCATCCAGCATCGCATCAAGGTCCATATCCGTGTTTTCCCGTACGGTTTCCTCTGTCATTTCGTTCCTCCTGTCCTTCCTGTGCCACTTTCTCCATTGTATGCGCCCGATCCACGTCCATGTCAACCCTTGGCAGAACGTTTCCCCAAAATCCCAGGCAGGATGGTATGATGAATGCATGAGAGTGACTGCATGCACAATATGTTCGGACTTCATCCGTGGAACGGGACCTGAAAGGTAGGACAGACATGAAGGTTTTCTTCGCCATCACCTTGCCGGAACCGGTCAAGGCGGCATTATCCCTCACAACGCAGCTGCTTCGAGAATCCGCCGAGAAAGGCACTTTCACGAATAGAGACAACCTGCATCTGACCCTTCTTTTTGTGGGAGAGGTTCTGCCGGATCGGATCGAAGCGCTGGCTTCCGCCCTGCAGGCTGTCACGATCCCCGCCTTTCCGCTTACATTCAGCGGCTTGGGCACATTCAGGAAGCGATATCGCGATATCTGGTGGATTGGGACCGTTCCCTGCGAACAATTGCAGCGGGTCCACGATGAGTTGTCCGCGGCAACGGCGGACCTCGGATTCACTTTCGAAACACAACCTTACATTCCGCATTTGACCCTGGGCAGGGAAATCGTCATGCGTCCGGGATTTCAGGCGAAACATGCCGAACCGGCTCCGATGCACGTGCAGGTCGGCCGGATCAGCCTCATGCGCTCCGCCAGGGAAGACGGGGAGCTGCGATACACCGAGATCGCCCATGTCATGCTCCACGTGCCGGATGCGGCCGGGTAGGCCGACATCATCCTGCCGTCCCATTACCATGTCCCCGGATGATGATTTGTTCATGATGCAGCATGGAAACGAAAAGGCTAATCGGATGGTTTGAAAGAGGCATATTGTCTTTGAAGTATGGCAAATGTTTGTTCGCGCGTCAAATTCCCGAGTGGATCATATTGGTTTCCGGTTCCACCCTTCAACAGACCGAGCAACGAGGATCGGATGACATCCGGCTTTGCCCAGGATGCGATGGAGGCATCATCCGCAAAGGTTGAAACAGCGGTCGATGATTCCCCGGAAGCCCCCATCTCAGGCAGAACAATGCCTTTCGCACTCAATCTGGCCTTCAGCGTGGCATCCTGCAAAAGAAAACGCTGGACATTCATCAGCAGGATGGCGGCTTCCTGCCGGGAAATCTTTTTGGCGGGTGCATAGGTTGTGGCGGAGGTTCCTTTGATCAGCCCAGCCTGGTAGGCTTTGGCCACCGCACTGTCATTGGTGTCGGAAAAAGGTTCGGTCGTTTCGGCAAAAATCCTGCCCGTAAGCTTTTCACAGAGGTTCACCGCGAGACCGGCAAATTCAAGCCGGGTCACGGGATACCGGTATCCCCAGTCGAGGCCGTTTGTGAGACCGTTTACACGCGCCAGGTCATAATCCGTCCTGGCCCAGCTGCTGACCGGGTCCGCCGGATCGGCTGCCCGGACACTGATCTGCACAAACTCCGCTGCGCCTGAAAGCGGCTTTGCGCGGACAAACGCATACCCGGCCGCCCCTGCGGTCACCAGCCCGTCCGGTGTTACATCCGCGGTTGAAAAGCCGTTGTACATGGAATACTGGACGGGATTGGACGTGATGCCGTCCTCGAAGCGCGCTATCCGAAGCTGCAGGGACTCTCCGGGGTGCATGAGGATGCGCAGCGTGGCCTGGCGGACAACATCCGCCAGGCGGAAGAAGGTCGTATCGAAACGGACTTCCCTCCGGGTGCCGTCTTTGCCATACAATCCGGTCACCGCCACGGAGAACGTATCCCCGTCCTGCAGGGAACCTACGCCGGCTGGACGGAAGATGACACAAAACGGTACGCCATATCCGCTGGTCTCGACATTGAAGTATTCACCGGACAAATCCGTATCCGAACCATCGAACGTCCACGCACGGCCATCCCGGATCCGGGTCAGGCTCACACTGATTTCCGCCGTCTTGCTTCGGTCGTATTCCGCTGTGTTCAGGGATACGGACCACGGGTCGTCCGAAGCAAACATTTCCATCGGAAAGAAGCCGGCCGTCGGCCAGGAGACATGACCATACCCGGACATTTCCGTCATGTTGCGGCTCGTGTCGAAGGAACGCATGGACGAGTACGGGTAATTCGTACCGGTCATGGCGGCCCCGAACATGGTGGATTTCATGGCAGGATTCAGCACCCACCTGCGATGACCCAACCGGCTGATGTTGTAGGGATCACTGTCCGAAAGGTACGCCTGCACGGCCCCGGAAAGGGTTCGGTAGCCGGCGGCGAGATTGCTGCTGCCCGCGCCTTCCGTCGCCTGCTGGAAGAAATCTTCCGTCATGCCCGAAGGACGGCCAGGCGCATGGGATAATGTGTCATTGGCGGCATTCACGACAGCAGTGGCCTGTTGGCGGTTGGCGAGAGAAACATCCAGAGACACATCCCCCGGAAGTCCCGCCAGCCAGCGGGCAAAATTCAGCCTGTCGAGTCCATCCTGCAGATAGGCCTCCCGAAGGGTGCCATAGCTGTACGGAGAGGAAGTGACCGGTTTTTCCGCAAAGATATCCATTTCGGCGGGAAATCCGCCGGCATGAGGCAAAACCAGCTTATCCCATTGTGCGGCAATGTCCTGCATCGTTCTTGAGGCAGTGATGCCCGGAACCGGCAAGGACACCGCATTTACGTCTGCAGGCGGGACAATGGCAAGGAAAGCGGACATGACCAGCGCAAGGAACAGTGCCGGAAGCCTCCCGCGCGGACGCTTGATGGAATAAGCCATCTTCCCTTTCCTGTTCCTCCACTTCTCTTTCATGATTCTCCACCTCCCGTTCCTGGTCCTGCATCTCCCGTTCCCGGGCATGAACGAGTTCGGAAAATCAGACCGAAGCGGTTGCATTTCTCAGCCAGGCGGTTTCGGATGCGTCCAGGTGAGGCGAAACCATTCCGAATACAAAAGAATGGTAATCATTCAGCCAGTCACGTTCATCGGCCGAAAGTCGGGCGAGTTCCAGTGTCCTCACATCAATCGGACAGCAGGAGATGGTTTCAAGCTTCAGGAAGCTTCCGTCTTCCGTCTGGCAGGACGGCACGACCAGAACCGTATTCTCCGTGCGGACCCCAAACCGGCCGGCCCGATAGACGCCCGGTTCGTTGGTGATGATCATGCCCGGTTCCAGTTTCACAGGTGAATGCGTCTGCCGGAAACCCTGAGGGCCCTCATGAACACTGAGAAAATATCCGACGCCATGTCCGGTGCCGCATTTGTAGTCCATGCCATTTCGCCACATGGGCAATCTCGCGAGCACATCCAGATTGGACCCCGTGCTTCCCTCCAGAAAGTGGGCACGCGCCAGACCGATATGGGACTGCAGCGTCAGGGTGCAGGCCGTTCGTTCCTCGTCCGTGACAGGTCCGAGCGCAATGGTCCGGGTTATGTCCGTGGTACCGTCCAGATACTGGCCCCCGCTGTCCACCAGCAGCAACCCATGAGGCTCCAGAACGGCATGGCTTTCCGGTGTCGCCGTGTAGTGCATCATGGCGGCATTCGGACCATAAGCGGCAATGGTATCGAAGCTTTCCCCCCGACTCAGCGGAAGTGCGGCACGCAGTTCGGAAAGCCGGGTGACCACATCCATCTCCGTCACACGCGGCGAATCACCGGATTCGATCTGCTTCTCCATGGTTCGTTCCAGCCACATCAGAAATCTGACCATGGCAGCCCCGTCACGTGCCTGACAACGTTTCAGGTTCTCGATTTCCACGGCACTCTTGACAGCCTTGGCCTTCACCACGAAATCATCTGTTTCCATGGGGATGCACGCCGCGGGGAGGGCTTTCACAAGGGCCGCATTCGTCAGCTTCGGGTCATACACCACGCGGGAACCGGCGGGAAGCCTCCCGAGGGAAGTCTGCACATCCTCATAGGGGGATACTTTCACGCCGTTTTCTGCCAGATGAGCAAGCACTTCGCGCCCAGTCTTGGCCGGTGCGATGAAGAGTTCCGCATCCTCTTTCCCGACGCGCGCGTAGGCGATGGAAACAGGATTGTTCTGCACATCATCCCCACGGATATTGAACAGCCAGGCAATGCCATCGAGTGCGGACAGCAGGTATTGATCCGCCTTTTCTCTTGCCAGCGCTCCCCGGATCTGACTCAGTTTTTCTGCGGGGGTGAATCCAGCATAGGTCGCTTCATGTACAAAAACATCGGTTGCCGGAATGGCCGGGCGATCCGTCCAAATCCTGCCGGGCAGGTCGAACTTGCCGACCACCGTCACCTTTTTCGGTTCCAGCTTTTTCTCATATTCCTTCAGGGATGCTGCGGAATACAAGGTCGCATCCAGACCGATCCGCGCCTCTTCCGTCAAGTTTCTTTCCAGCCACTCCAACAATGTCGGAAAACCGGGTGTGGCCATTTTCATCAAATGGATGCCAGTTCCCGCCAATTCATGTTCCGCCTGTACAAAATATCGCCCATCCGTCCACAGAAACGCTTCTGCACGGGTGACGAGCAAAGTGCCGGCCGAACCCGTGAAACCGGAAAGCCAGGCTCTGGCCTTCCAGTGGTCCGCCACATATTCACTGAGGTGCGGGTCGCCGCTGGGTACCAGCCAGGCGTCCAAGCCCTCTTTTATCATTTCTTCCCGCAAGGATTTGATCCGTTCCGTCATGCCATCCCCCTCCCGGCACAGGGTCGTCATTCCGCTTCCCCGTGCATGTTCCGACCCTTTTCATTATATCATGAACGAACCTTTCCGGATGCGGCTTCGCATTCTGAACAATCCTCCCTCAAGAAAAGCGCGGACAAGCGGTGTTTTCGTGGTAAGATACCACTGCACGGCATCGGCAAGCACCTTGAAACCACTTGACTTGCCATAGGGGGATGACAGGAAATGAATGACATGCACAAAAGAAAATGGACTGGTGTCATTTCACGACTCCTGCTGCCGGTGTTTCTGGTGATTGGTATTTCCCAGCCGGTTGCATTGGCGGAAGAACAGATCTCTGCCTCATCCGTACCCTCTGTCTCATCCGTACCCTCTGTCTACGAGGTGATCGGTCCCGAGCGGTTTTCCGCCCTGACTTCCCGCCAAATCAACGACGAGTTGCTGAAACTCGAAACCGCGTACCCGGACCTGATCCGTCATACGATCATCGGCCGTTCCGTGAATGGACGAGATATTTACCTCATGCATCTCACCTTGCCCGATTCACCCGCTGGAACCGGAAACACAGAGCTTTCTCCGGATGCAACGACGGGAGCTGCCATTGCCTCAGGGGCTGCCATTGCCACAGGGCAGACGATTTCAACCGATTTCAACGGATGCGGCCATACAATCGACCCTCTTTCCATACGGCAAGCCGGCCATCCTGCTGGAAGCCGGCACGCATGCCCGGGAAACAGCCAATACCTACATTGCCTATCGCATTCTGGTGAACTATGCGCGGGATGTCCAGCAGGCGGACACACTCGCCATGTTGGAACTGAAACCGCTTCTCGAGAAATGCGCCATTGATTTCGTGGTTCTCTCCAACCCGGACGGGTATGACCTGGTGAAATTCGGAAAGACCCCCTTCACCGCGCCGGATATCCTCACTTTCTTGAACAGCCTCAACCCGGAACGGTTTCCTGTCTTCAAAGCGAACGTGCAAGGCGTTGATCTGAACCGGAATTTCTCATCGACATACTTCAACGGAAAAACCGGAAAATGGGTCGATCTCTGGGGAAAACGTCAAAATGGCAAACCGGCCACACGGGGCTGGGTTGCGAAGAAACCCGCACCCA
>JAIFNI010000302.1 GCA_020047785.1 Clostridia bacterium | reverse complement strand
TCAGGCGGTCTCAGCGGGTGTATCCCTGGAAACGCAGGTGACGGTGGAGCAATTCAGCCTTGGCGACCTTCAGAACATCAACCGGATCAAATGGTACTTCGCCACTTATGGCGTACCCGAAGAAAAGCAAATCGCACCGATTCTGTTTTTGGGGAACACCTGGATATCCGGCGATGACCTGGTTTTTGAAGATCTTCTAGCCCTCATTGCATCCGGAAAAGGTCTTGACACCAATGTGATGCCGGATAATTTGCAGCAGGATATTCAAACCGAACCCAGCCTCGATTCACCGTCCTACAGCCTGGCCGGCGTCCTGGCCACCGGACTTCTGAACGGCCTGAATCCCTGTTCATTGGCCATGATGCTCTTTTTCCTTTCTTTGCTGGCAACGCGCCCGTCAGGCGTGCTGAAGCCGGGACTGGTTTTCGCCGGCGGCAAGTTTCTGGGGTTCTGTCTTTTGGGCTTTCTGTTTCAAGGACTGTTTTCCAGAATGGAAATACCCTGGTTTCAAAGTGTTTCCAGAATCATCATCATTGTCCTCGCATCCTTCATGGTCCTGATGAACCTCAACGATTTTCTTGCGGCAAAAAAGGAATCCTACCAATCCATCCGACTGCAGCTCCCGGTCAAGTTGCGTGGCCTGAATCACAGATGGCTGAAAAAGGCAGCGGCTTTGGAAGGCACTCCCATGTTCCTGCTTTCCTGCCTTCTTCTGGGTCTGGTCGTCTCCGTCGGCGATTTCCTGTGCACCGGACAAATCTATCTCGCCACCATCCTTTACGTCATGAAATCCTCTCCCGAAACGGGTTCACTGGCCATACCGACGTTTCTGGCCTATGGCATCGCATTCATCACGCCTCTTCTGATCCTGACCTTTCTGGTCCATCGGGGCAGGGCCGTCTTTGATGTATCCGAATGGGTCAGAAGCCACATGGCGGCCATCAAGCTTGTGAATGCGCTCTTCTTTGTTCTTTTTGGCCTATGGGCCTTGTTCTTCTGGTAAGCGGCTATCCGCAGGAGGGTTTTATGGACAGCAGAAAATGGTTCCGACAGGCGCAGTATGGCATGATGATCCATTGGGGTCTCTATTCTCTTCCGGCCGGCGAATGGAAGGGCAGTCGGATGCCGTTCATTGGAGAATGGGCTCAATCCTACTTCCGGATTCCGAATGATGAGTACGGCAAACTGACGGGTACCTTCAACCCCATCCTTTTTGATGCCGAGGAATGGGTGCTGCTCGCGAAAGAGAGCGGAATGCAGTATCTGGTCGTCACGGCCAAGCACCATGACGGATTTGCCTTGTTTCAATCCGAAACGGACAAGTTCAACATCTCGCAGGCCACCCCCTTCGGACGCGACGTCATCGGGGAGCTTGCCGATGCCTGCCGGAAGCATGGTCTGAAACTTGGTCTATATTATTCGCAGGATCTGGACTGGCACGAACCCAATGGCGGAGGCTATCTGTCCGGTCATACGAATTGCGGCGTGATGAGCTGGACGAACGATTGGGATTATCCGAACAATGCAGACAAGAATTACACGCAGTGTTTTGAAGACAAGATCAAGCCGCAAGTGAAGGAAATCCTCACGAAATACGGTGATCTCTGCCTGATCTGGTTCGATACCCCAAAGACCATCAGCCCTGCGCAGAGTTCGGAGTTGTTCAATCTGGTGAAACTGCATCAGCCGGACTGTCTCGTCAATTCGCGCATCGGCAATGGATTGGGCGATTATCATTCCTGGGGGGACAACGAGATTCCGGACGACCACATGAAGGACGGACTGTATGAGACCCCGGCGACGCTGAACGATACATGGGGATACAAGTCCTTTGATCAGGAATGGAAATCCGCGGTACGGGTCCATGAGATTCGGGAACATCTGAAGGCAAGAGGCATCAACTATCTGCTGAATGTCGGTCCGGATTACCTGGGACGAATTCCTGCTCCGGCTGCGGAGATTCTACGGGCAGCAGGCCCACAATCATATTCCGGGACATAGGATGATGAAGAGGAAAACAGGCTATTCAAGCCGACAAAATGAGGATCGGAAGGCCATTGGGAGGAAACAGCCATGAATATGATAAAACTCGGGAACACCGATCTGTCCGTCTCGACACTCTGTCTCGGATGTCTTTACTTTCTGGCACGGGAAACACGGGAAGATTCCTTCCGCCGGTTGGATCAGTACCTGGACGCAGGTGGTAATTTTCTTGATACCGCGAACATGTATTCCCACTGGATCAATGAAACGACAAGGGGCGGAGAATCCGAAACCCTGATCGGGGAATGGCTGAAGGCAAGGAATAGCCGTTCAAAGGTAGTCATCGCCTCGAAGGTCGGGTTTCCTTATCCTGGTGTGCCTTACGGTACCAGCGCCCGGCAGATCCGGGAAGAGTGCGACAAAAGCCTGAAGCGGATGGGCGTTGACCATATCGATCTTTATTATGCCCATTCGGACGACCGGACGACCCCGATGGAGGAAACGCTTGGCGCTTTCAACGATCTGATTCTGGAAGGAAAAATCGGCCATATCGGTGCCAGCAACTTCTCATCCTGGAGATTGGAACGTGCCAGGCAGACTTCGCGAGCAAACGGCTGGGCGGAATATTGCTGTGTGCAGCAGCGCTATTCGTATCTGCGGCCGAAAGCCGGGTGGGATTTTGGTGAACAGGTCGCTGCCAATGACGATCTGCTGGAATATGTAAAGGACACCGGCATTTCCCTGCTGGCCTATTCTCCTCTGCTGTATGGGACTTATACTGATCGAACAAAGACGGTGATGGAACAGTATCAGGGACCGGATTCGGACGCAAGGCTGAAGGTTCTGGACGAAGTGGCCTCCGAAGCTGGTGCCACGCGAAACCAGGTGGTGTATTACTGGCTGATGAACGCAGAACCGAACGCAATTCCGCTTGTCGCTTCGACAACGGACGAACAGTTCGCGGAGGCACTCGGGGCGATGAATCTCCGCCTGACCGATGAACAGATGAAACGCCTGACAGAGGCAAAGGCCTGATAGCGGTATAGTCTTGACGGAGGCAAAGTCTTGTTAGAAGCAGAGTCTTGTTGGTATCAAAGGCCAGACAGACAGACAATCCAAGTAATGATCGCTTGATACGGCTGTCTCAGGCAGTCGTATCAAGCGGTGATATGGCAAACGCATAAGCATGATGCTGAGGGAGACCGATCGGCAAATCAATGACCAGATCATCACCCGACATATGCCATCCACGGATTTCAGCGCCAAGCAACCGGACCGAGGCAGTGCTGTTCACTTTCAAGTCTTTTATGGTGAGGGTTTCAGTCGGCAGTCCATCATTGATGATCCCATACAGGACATTGTTTTTTTGTGTGAACCGAACTGGTTTATTGTCTTCCGTCACACCTTCCGCTCTCTTCCAGGGACGCGTGCCATAAATGGCATCACCGTTTATTTTCAACCATTCTCCGACCTCGAGAAGAGGCCGTTTCTGCATTTCCGGGATGGTTCCATCAGGCATGGGTCCGATGTTCAGGAGAAGATTGCCGTTTTTGCTGACGATATCCGTCAGCATATGGATGATTTCCTTGCCGGTGAGCATATCGGCTTCCACTTCGACCTGATTGTAGGCGAATGATTTCCCCACACCCCGTGTCGATTCCCATTTCTTTTTGCGTGCTTCCTTGTAGACGCTGTACTCGGGTGTAGTAAAATCGTGATGGCCCTTCGCCTCCATGGCGAGTTCACCGCTCTTTTTTATTTTGGCATACAGCATTCTCACGATCACATAAACGAGGGCTCTCCCTATCGGACCCCCGCTGATTTTTGTCTGGGTCCAACGGTCATTTACAACGCCATCGCCAACCGTGTTATAGTAGTGCGCAAACAGCTGATTCAAATCATAATCAGCCGGATAGCCGATATCGTTCCACAAGATGGATGGCTTGTACCGTTCAATCAGTTCCATCCACTGACTGCCGGCATAAGCCGTATATTTTTTTCCCATATCGCCATTGTTGATCATATCAAAAAGATTCCTGATTGGCTTGTTTTTTACCGACCAATCAAGCAGGCCTGAATAATACAGACCCATTTTCATCCCTTTTGCACGAACAGCGGTTGTCACTTCACCGACAAAATCCCGCTTTGAAAAAAGATGGTCCATTTTGGGATTCTTGACTTTACTCGGCCAGAGGGTATAGCCATCATGGTGTTTTGTGACCATGACTACATATTGGGCACCCGCATTGCTGAAGAAATCAGCCCACTCGGCTGGATTCATCGACTTTGAGAGGGCTTCGAATTTTTCCTGAAAATCATAATAGGAAAAAGCGGTTCCATAGGTTCTGGCGTGATGCTGTTCAACCGGGCTGTCCTTGATGCGCAGCGAATTCAGATACCACTCGGCATATGGGTTGGCCGGCATCGTACTGTTGAATCCGCCTTCCTGCATCATCTCAATGATGTTTTTTGATGTTTTCGGTGCCCAGGCAGGCACGGAATAGAGTCCCCAGTGTATGAAAATGCCGAACTTCGCATCTTCGTACCAGGAAGGGATCTCATGGGTTGAGACAGATTCCTTTGTCGGTTCGAATTTCATATAGCATCCCCCGCTGATGCGCTTCTTTCAGCCGTGATGGTCAAGGCCTCAGTTGCATACTATTGTATTCGGACCGCTCCGTCAACTTTTGTTCAACTGTGCTGATTTCGATGATTGCATCTGTTTGGGATAACCAATGAATCGTTTCATGTAAGAAAATGCAAGTAGCCTATGGGAGAGAAAAACACCCTTACAGGTTCCAGCAGGATGGCAGAAGGGATACATTTTCTACCAGCAGTTCTTCGAACAACCTCTCCGGATATTCACAATTGGCCGAGAGCGGATCGAGCATGAATGCCTGCAGTGCCAATTTCGGGTCTCCTGTTCTGGCGGCCTCGACTGCGAGCAGGTATTCCCTTCCGAGCGCGTCGCATTTTGCTGCAATTCCTTCAGGAAGCCGCCCGATTTTTTGGGGATGCAGACCGAAACTGTCCACGAAGGTGGGCACCTCAACGATAATTCCATCCGATATGTTTTCAATGTATCCGCGGTTCACTACATTGACCATTTCTGTAGTGGTCTTCCCCGTTGCCAGCGAACGCATGAAATGGGAAGATGTCTCGCCGGAGCCCTTCAGAAAGTCTTCATACCCCTTGTTGTTTTTCATGACGTCTTCCAGATGAGCCCGTGATTTTTCACGCCAGCCATCAATGACGACGAAATCATTGTTCTTCCAGGCCAGATTCCGTTCATCCATGACCCGCTTCTTCAGATAGTTCGGAAAGAATTCCTCTACATGCCTGTCACCGGGCGCCGGATACAATCCGAAGATTCGGAACAGATCAAAGGAAACCGGCTCTTTTGATGCATATCCGCTTTCTGAAAGCATCTGGAACAAGCGGGGATACACATCCTCCCCGTCGATGGTCAAGTCTGTAAACCAGGTGAGGTGGTTCACCCCGCCGGCTCTGTATGACAATCGCGCAGGATCCACATGAAACACATGGGCAGCGAGATCCCGCGCTGTATCCGGGGTTCCATGGCAAAGGCCGAACGATCTGATTTTCGTATGCGTCTGCAAGGCCAGGCACAGTGCCCCTTCCGGATTCGTGTAGTTGATGACCCAGGCATCCGGGCAGACTTTTTCCATTTCATGCGCGATCTCCAGCGCCACTGGAATGGTGCGAAGCGTCCTGATGATGCCACCGGGACCTATTGTATCACCGACAGACTGATATACCCCGTGACGCGTGCAGATTTCAATATCCTTCTTCCAGGCAGCGTATCCACCGGTCGCATAGATGAAGAAAACAAAATCCGCACCCGGGAGGGCATCATGAAAGTCGGCATGGCTTTTGACAGAAAAGTGCTTTCCCGCATAGGACACAAGATTGGATACTGCCGATTTCACCTCGCCCAACAATACCTTGTTGATGTCGACAAGGGCAATTTCCGCATTTTCAATAAAATCTTCCCCCAGAATATCGCCGACAAGCCGAAGCGTGAAGGATGAACTGCCTGCGCCGATGAATACGAACTTGAACTGTTTCCGTCCATACAACATGATGTTTTTCCTCCTCTGTCATCAATCATCAATGTCTCTGCCACAATGTGGACATTTTCTTGTTGATGCTTTTTTTTGTTGAATTTGCTCAATAAAACCTGATGCAATGATGCCTGTTGGAATGGAAACAATGCCGACGCCAAGAATTGCGATGATAGCCGCCATTACTTTCCCGAAGGCTGTTATTGGATATATGTCGCCATATCCTACGGTTGTAAGCGTTGAGACTGACCACCACATGGCATCAAATACGCTGACAAACTTGTCTGGTTGCGCATTGTTTTCGATATCGAACATCAAAACAGAGGCAATGATCATAAGGACAATGATGACGAAAAATGATGAAACCAATTGCTCTGCCTTATTTTTCAATACTTTCACGACATTCACAAGCGCGGTTGTGTAACGGTTCATCTTCAGTATGCGAAGCAACCTGAATATTCGAAACAGCCTGAGTACCCGAAGGTCAACAACGACAAGAAAAGGAATATAGAAAGGCAAGACCGCCAATACATCAATGAGCGCTATTGGCGAGACAACATAGTGCATCCGCGCTTTCCATTTTGGCATATGATTGTATTGCAGATCCGCAACCCATACCCTGAGCAAATACTCAACAGTGAAAACTGCAACAGAGAAAATTTCAAAAATGCGTAACCAATACAAGATATCAGCATCTCGTATTGATGGTTCGGCAACTACAGCGATGGAATTGCTTATGATCAATGAAATGATCACAATATCAAAGATTTGCATGCGAGAACCAATTTGTTCGGTTCTTTCTACAATGGCATACACGGCATACTTGAATTTCTCCATCAAATGCACCTCGTATTCTCACAAACCAAATCCGATGATATGCTCTATCATACAGTTTTGATCTCCAAATGGCAAAAACTGAATAACTCCACAGAACTCCCTTAAAATGCAGAAAGCCCGCCATCCCTTACAGGAAGCGGGTTTTCTTTGGCAGGAGAGTAGGGACTCGAACCCTAGACCTACGGTTTTGGAGACCGCCGCTCTACCAACTGAGCTACACTCCTACATCTTGCCGAATCGGGTTCCGAGCCTGTTGCACCGGCACATTTCCCGACCGACGAAGTCAAGTATACAACAAAATCCGGTTCCATGTCAATCGTCAGAATCTCTCGAATCCGGACCACTTCCGGCATCAAATCCGCACCAGATCTGGCTCCCGGCCTAAACGACTTCTTCTGTCTGT
The DNA here is from genome assembly GCA_020047785.1 of Clostridia bacterium. Classification (GTDB taxonomy): domain Bacteria; phylum Bacillota; class Clostridia; order DSM-8532; family DSM-8532; genus JAEWSN01. The sequence continues at coordinate 2,252 of JAIFNI010000302.1, read as the reverse complement.
TTCTCACCCATTGGCTGTTACTGCTTCCGTCTGTTTCTCAGCCATTTACTGTTACTGCTTCCGTCTGTTTCTCAGCCATCGGCTGTCTTTGCATCAGCTTGATCGGTCTCCTCATCCTCCCTGGCCTGGAGAATCGCCTTTGCCAATTGATCCGGACAGGACGTGTTCTTGCGTCCGCAGCGAATCCCGCCCAGCATTTCCGCCACCTCGACGGCCGGTCTGCCCTCGATGAGCCGCATCACGGCCTTCAGATTGCCATCGCAGCCACCTTTGAACTTCACATCCCGCATCCGGCCATCGACCAGTTTGAATTTCACCTCTGTCGCACAGGTGCCGTACATCTTGAAGATATGGGACATATCATGCCTCTTTTCTGTTCGGCGTTGCCGTAAGCCAATAGATGGGATGTCCCATTCCGCTGAATTTTTCCTCATATTCCGTCTTGATGTTGTCCTCGGACCAAGGTTCCGCATGCAGATTCCTTGAGAGGTTTGCAATCGTCCAGCCTGCAGCGGGGATTGATTCGCGCGAGTAGTCGAACAGGTCGATATTGTCCGTTTTCAAATGCAGATCGCCATGTTCCGACAGGACGATCCGGTAAATGTCCAGAAACGAACGAAATGTCAGGCGACGGTTTGCATGCCGGACTTTCGGCCACGGGTCCGAAAAATTCAGATAGATCCGGTCGATTTCACCCGGTGCGAAACAGACTTCGAGTTCTCTTGCATCCATGTTCAGAACAGCGAGATTGGTCAGACTTTCTTCCGGAATTCTTTTCAACAGCTGCACCAGGATGGTCGCAAACCTTTCGACGGCCACAAAGGCCGTGTCTGGATGACGGTTGGCCAAGGTTGTGATGAACTGGCCTTTTCCGGACCCGAGTTCCACATGCAGGGGGCCGGACACGTGCAGATGGTCGCGCCAATTGCCTTTCAGCGCGGCAGGTATTGCAACGTGGCTGCCATGTCGGGCAATTCTTTCATCAGCATCTGGTATGTTGCGCATTCTCAAGGGATGTCGTCCTCCGGTTGCATGCTGGGATGATCAGTCTACCGTCTTTCTGTAGGAATGGGCATATCGTGCAGCGACAAAAATGGCTTCCTCCATGCTGACCGAACTGGCAATGCCCCTGCCCGCCACGTCAAATGCGGTTCCGTGATCCACGGAGGTGCGCAGAAACGGCAATCCGAGTGTCAGGGAGATGGTCCGTTCGAAATCATGCATTTTCGCCGCAATATGCCCTTGGTCATGATACAGGGACAGGACAGCATCGTATTTGCCCAAGGATGCCTGATGAAAAACCGAATCAGCCGGCAACGGACCGAACACCGCATGGCCTTCTTCCTGTAGTGTGTGGACAGCAGGTACGAGTGCCATTTCTTCCTCGTTTCCGAACAGCCCGTGCTCTCCCGCATGGGGATTCAGTCCGGCAATGGCCAGACGGAATGAAGTCATGCCGAGTTGTTTCATGGCCGTGATACACGATCGGCCGACCCGGACAACGCGCTCTTTGGTGACCAGTCCGCAGGCGTCATGCAGGGAAACATGCCGGGTCAGAAAGAAAATACGCAGTTCACGGGTTTGAAAGAGGGTAAGCGGCTCGGGAATGCCGGACATCCTGCCAAGCATCTCCGTATGGCCGATATCCCCGATCCCCGCCGCCCGAAGGGCTTCCTTGTTGATCGGGGCTGTGGCAATCGCGTCGATTCGTCCGATCATGGCTTCTGCCGCGGCGCGTTCGACAGCCAGATAAGCAGCATGACCCGAGGCAGCCTGAACGGAACCGAAATGAAGCATGTCCATGTCGAACGCGCCGGTATCGAGGAGGAGCACCTGACCCGGCACAGGCTGGAAGGGTTTTGTCGGAGAGCCGAATATATCGGGTCCGGATTCTTCCCGTACCTCGACCATCCGAAGCGGGATGCGAAACCGTGACAGCGCATCCTCCGCGACTTTTCTGGGACCGATGAGCACCGGCACGCAGCAGTAGCCGATCTCCGGATTCAATTGGGCCTTGAGGGCGATTTCCGGGCCGATGCCGGACGGATCCCCCATCGGGATCCCGATCACTGGTTTTCGCATGAAGCGTTCCCCCCTGTCGGACATATCGGAAAAAGGCACGAACTGTTGAACGGCATGATACCGTCCTCTGTCCGTGCCATAACAGAATATCAGGCTATGAGCACATCTGTCAAAATGGCCGAAAGATCTGGAAAAAATACGAAACAGGACAGGCGGACCCATACAACCCC
>JAIFNI010000082.1 GCA_020047785.1 Clostridia bacterium | reverse complement strand
CGGACCTTCGCGTCTGCGGTGCTGATGTCCCGTTCCTCACCACGAAGCGCATTCAGGGCCTTATCAACGGAAACACCCATGAAATCCAGTCCCTTTGTGGCTTCATAACGGACATAGGGGTTGTTTTCACCGACTCCTGCTGTAAAAACAATCGCATCCAGCCCGTCCATGGCTGCAGCATAGGACCCGATGAATTTCCGGACTTGATAGCAGAAAATGGAAAGCGCCAGCTTCGCGCGTTCATTCCCTGCGTCCAGTGCATCGTGCAGATCGCGGAAATCACTGGAAACACCCGACACACCGAGCATGCCGGATTGTTTGTTCATGATGGCGTCCATTTTTTCGGCGTCAATGCCTTCCTTCTTCATGAGGTACGTGACCACGGCCGGATCGATGGTGCCGCAGCGGGTTCCCATGGCAAGTCCGTCCAACGGGGTGAAGCCCATGGAAGTATCCACGACCTTGCCGCCGTTGATGGCTGCCAGCGAAGAGCCGTTGCCGAGATGACAGGTGATGATTTTCAATTCTTCCAGCGGTTTGCCCAGAAAAGCGGCGGCACGTTCGGCCACGAACTTGTGGGAAGTTCCATGAAAGCCATATTTGCGCAGTTTGTATTTCAGGTAGAACTCATAAGGCAGGGCGTACATGTAGGCATAATTCGGCATGGTCTGGTGGAAGGCGGTATCGAAGACGGCGACCTGGGGCTTCCCGGGCATGATTTCCGCACAGGCGCGGATGCCGGTGATATTCGGAGGATTGTGGAGAGGAGCGAGTTCGTTGCATTCCTCGAGGGTTTTCAGGACTTCCTCGTCAATAATGACGGATTTGAAGAACTTTTCTCCCCCATGCACAACACGGTGACCGATCGCCGAAATCTCATCCATGCTGGCGATGACGCCGCAGGTTTCGCCGGTCAGTTCCTTCACGAGTTCGGCAATGGCGTCGGAATGGCGCTTCATCGGGACCGTGCGTACGGTTTCACGGCCATCGTGCGCCTTCTGCTTCACAAGGGAACCCTCGATGCCGATTCTATCGCAGAGGCCTTTTGCCAGAACCACTTTGTCGTGCATGTCGATAAGCTGGTACTTGAGGGAGGAACTCCCCGCATTGATGACCAGAATGTCCATACTGTTTCCTCTCCAAACCGGCTGATGCCGCCGCTGCTTTCGTTACGCCTTTACACCCTGGGCTTGAACGGCCGTGATGGCAACCACCCCGACGATGTCTTCCGCCGAACAGCCACGGGACAGGTCGTTGACCGGGCGGGCGATTCCCTGTGTGACAGGGCCATAGGCTTCCGCTTTTGCAAGACGCTGTGTGAGCTTGTAGGAAATGTTGCCGGAATTGAGGTCTGGAAACACCAGGACGTTCGCCATGCCTTTCAGCGGGCTGGCAGATGCCTTGGATGCCGCAATGGCGGGAACGATGGCGGCATCCACCTGAAGCTCGCCGTCGAGCAGAATGCCGGGTGCCTTTTCTCTGGCGATTCGGGTGGCTTCCACAACTTTGTCGACCAGCGGGTTTTTTGCGCTGCCATAACTGGAATAGGAAAGCATGGCGACACGGGCCTGAGTCTCCAGCAGGTTTTCACAGGTAGCCGCGGAAGAGATGGCAATCTCGGCCAGCTCTTCTGCGTTCGGATTTTCCACGAGACCGCTGTCCGCATAGATGAAGGCCCCGTTCTTGCCATATTCGCAATCCGGCACGACCATGACGAAGAAGGAGGAAACAAGTTTGATGCCCGGAGCGGTCTTCAGAATCTGCAGGGCGGGACGGAGCGTGTCCGCGGTGGAATGGATGGCGCCGGACACCATGCCGTCGGCCTCTCCCATCTTGACCATCATGACACCCCAGTAAAGCGGGTCCTTCATGATTTCACGGGCTTTCTCGGGTGTCATGCCTTTTGCCTTGCGCATTTCGTAAAACGCGTCCGCATAAGCTTCGAACTTTTCAGATGTTTCCGGGTTCACAAAAATGGATTTCGAGAAATCCAGTCCGGACCCCAGGGTCTCCATGGCTGTCCGGTCGCCGACGAGGACAATCCGGGCGAATCCCTGTTCCTGGACCATGGCCGCCGCCTTCAGCGTCCGGATGTCGGTGGATTCCGGAAGAACGACGGTCTTCAGGTTCGCATTTGCACGTTCGATGATCCGATTGAGAAAGTCGCTCATGAGAAATGCCCCTTTCACTGCATGCAGGCCTATTTCCTTCCAAGCCCTATGTGTTCTTTACCTTGATTTGGCATCCGGAAACGGTCCGTGGGAAAACAATCCCTTCATCGTCCAGGTGCTGGAACAGCTTCCGACAGCCGGTCCGTTCGAAACAGGAAGGCAGTTCACGTTCAATCCGGCATCCGGACCGATTTATTATATCATACTGTTTTTTGTATACAAGACTGCTTGCGAGAAAAAACAACAGGATGCTGGCTGGCTGAGGAAGGCATGGTTGCCTTTTTTTGGCTGTGTTCATTCCTGCACAGGCATGATTTCATGAGAACCGGAGCGTTTCATTCCTTCACGTGGGGAATTTCATGAGAACCGGAGCGTTCCATTCCTTCACGTGGGGAATTTCATGGCAACAGGAACGTTCCATTTGCATTTCATGTCCGGATTGAGTATATTGAAACAAGATTGAAAGGCAGGTGGCGTCCGCATTACAGGACAGCATCGCAGTATGGGTCGCTGGCGGACAGAAAGCATGAGCAGAATCCTTTTTCTTTTACAAAAAAAAGCGTCGCAGATTTCCCCGCCGATTGTGGTGTTTTTCAGCTTCTTCCTCGTGATTCTCTTTGGAGCGCTCCTCCTCACCTTGCCGGCATGCAGCGAGACCCGTGAATCGACTTCCTTTCTGGACGCCTTGTATACGAGCGCATCCGCGACTTGTGTCACCGGTCTCGTCGTCTTCGATACGGCAGATCATTTCTCGACACTGGGTGAAGTGATCATTCTGATGCTCATCCAGATCGGCGGACTCGGAATCATCACCCTGATGACCTTCTTCATGGCCATCATGGGGCGGAAATCGGGTCTCAAGACCATGGTGCTGGCGCAGGAATCATTGAATACCTTCGATTGGCAGGATTCCATCCGTTTGATCCGGGGGGTCGTCGGCGTGGTGTTCGGCGTTGAGTTGACAGGCGCGGTTCTGCTCTCTCTCGCTTTTGTTCCCCAATATGGATGGAAAGGTCTGTACTTCGGCGTCTTTCATTCCATTTCCTCGTTCTGCAATGCCGGATTCGATTTATTGGGAAGCCTGAAGAGCCTTTCGGACTACAACGGGAATCCGCTTGTCATTTATACCGTCGCCGGGCTCATCATGATAGGCGGACTCGGGTTCATCGTATGGTGGGATGTGTGGAATTACCCCCGTGTCAGAAAACTGCAGGTCCATACGAAGGTCGTGTTCATGATTTCCATCGTGCTCTGGGTAGGCGGCGCGCTGTTCATTTATTTCATCGAACGGCAAAATGTGAATACGCTTGGTGCCATGCCCTCGAAGGAGCAGGTGAATGCGGCCATCTTTCTCTCCGTCAGCGCCAGAACCGCGGGTTATGCCACATTCAACCTCGCTGCGATGAATGATGTCACAAAGGTCTTCCTATCCCTGCTCATGTTCATCGGAGCCGCTTCGGGTTCCACCGGCGGAGGCATCAAGGTGAATACGCTTGGCGTGATGATCATTGCCATCCTGAGTGTCATCCGCTCACAGGAACAGATCATTTTCCAGAAACGCAGAATCTCCTCCTCAACCGCCTTCAAGGCCTTTACAATTTTCAGCCTGTCCGCCACGTGGCTCTTCACGGCCACCCTGCTGATATCCCTGATCAATCCCGAATTCCGCCTGATCAACTCGCTCTTTGAATCGACATCCGCCTTCGGCACTGTGGGACTGTCCATCGGCATGAGCACCTCAACGGACTACGGACCGATGTCAAAAATCATTCACATTCTCACCATGTTCATCGGGCGTGTCGGTCCCATGACTTTCGCCATCACCCTCACACTCGGCAAGCGAAAGAACAACGATATCATTTATCCGGAAGGAAAGATCGTCGTCGGATGAAGGAAGCGCAGCGGTTTGCCTGCAGCATAGGCTGCTGCGACTGGAGACAAGGCATCATAAGAAGAGGCTTGAGACAGAACAAAGAACGACCGGCCACCGAAAGGCAGCCGGTCGTTCTTTGTTTCTTGTGTCCTGCATCGTTGTGACTTGCATGTGATATGGCATATTGTGGCCATGTCATGTTGCTGATCAGGCACGATGCTGTAACGAACTGTTACTGTTTGGGATTGAAAAGGTATTTTGCCAAATCCGATTCGGGACTGATGAAGATGGTCGTATCGGAATCGATGATCTTCTCGTATGCCTGCAGCGTGCGCCAGAAAGCATAAAACTCCGCATCCGTATTGTAGGCTTCCGCATAAATGCGCAAGGCCTCACCGTCTCCCTCACCCTTCGTCTTTTCCGCCATTTCATAAGCCTGCGCCTCAATGATGGTGGCATTCTTGTTGGACTCGGCCAGTATGGTGCGGGCCTGCTTCTGACCATCCGCGCGATACTTGGTGGCAACTGCCTGACGCTCGGAACGCATCTGTTCATAGATGCTTGGTTTGGTTTCATCCGGGTATTCGGTCCGCTTGATGTTGATGTCCATCACGGAGATGCCATATGCATTCATCGAGTTGTTGACATACGCACGGACTCGGACCAGCATGTCATTGACGTAAACTTTGTCCGAAACCAGCTGCTTGGCTTCGATTTTCCCGATTTCTTCGCGCATGCGGGAATAAATCAACTCATCGATGCGCTGGTGCGCCATGCTCTGTGTCTGGATGATGGTCATGAACAGGGCGGGATTCTCAATTTTCCACTGCGCATTATTATCGAGAAGCAGCTTTTTCTTGTCCTTCGTGAACACTTCCTCGGCGGAGGTGTCATAGGTCAGCAGCATGTTCGTATAATGCTGTGCATTCTGGATGAACGGTGTTTTGAAGAAGAGTCCCTTTCCCGTCTGGATCTTTACGCCGGCAAACCGGGGATCATTCTTCAGAGACTGCATGGTGGGCGAATTTTCATCGTCGACAATGATGCGTACGATGCGTTCGAGCTCGGTCACCACGACCTGTTCCCGTTCCCCCACCGTGAAGGTGAAGCTGGACAAGGCGAGAAGCAGGACAACCAGAAGTACCGCCAGGAAACCAAGTGCCTTCAGCAGGTTCTTAACGCCTTTGGGCATCGGAGCGGCGGCTTTCTTTTGCTGCTGGTATTGCTGTTTGAATTCAAATGGATTGAAATTGTCTGTCATGCAAAAAACTCCTTTCCGCTCAATTCGCTGCGCCTTCGGTTACGATGGGTGCCGGCTGCGTCGTGGACTCCTGGGTGGTTTCCTTCGTTGTGCCGGAACCGTCGACCGGGAGGTATTTCAGGGTATCGCCGTTGTCTTTCATGATGTAAACCCTGGCGTCCGGGAGGACATCCTCCATGACTTCCAGATACATGCGGGTGCGGGTGACTTCCTTGCCGAGCACATAACGCTGCAGAACCTGCTTGAAGTTCTCGACATCACCTTTTGCCTCCGCAATGCGGCGTTCCTTGTAGGATTGGGCCTGATTCAGGATTTCCTGCGCCTTGCCCTCGGCCGCGGGGACAATTTCATTCGACGTCTTCTTCGCCTCGTTGATGAAGCGGCTCATGTCCTCACGGGCTTTGATGACATCGTCAAAAGCTTCCGAAACTTCTTCCGGCGCATAAACGGACTGGAGGGCTACGGTCGGAATGTCGATGCCGAGTCCGTATGAATCGCAGATTTCCTGCAGATCCGTGCGGATTTCACTCTGCACCATTTCCTTCTGGTCCGTCAGGACGTCATCGAGCTTGTGGGAAGCCACGACCCGGCGGATGGCGGATTCAGCCACAATGCGCAGAGTACCGATGGGATCCTCCACGTTGAAGAGAAAATCATGCACGTTCTTGATGCGGTACTGCACGACTGTCTCCGTGTTGACAAGGTTTTCGTCCCCGGTGATCATCAGGGATTCGGCCGGAACCGAAGTGAACTGGGAACTTCCGGTCGACCCACCGACCGCCTCGGTGCGATAGCCGATTTCCAGGGTCCGGATGACCCCGGCCTGAACAATTTCGACGGCTTCAATCGGATAGGGAATGTGCCACTTCAGACCGGCTTGTTCATCCGTGCGGACATAGGCGCCGAAACGTGTGATGACGGCTTGTTCGCCACCGTCTGTCTTCAGCGTGTATATGCCGGTGCCCAGCCAGATTCCGGCGATGGCCAACAGCACAATCACGATGGTGACAATGGAAAGCTGCAGTTTTTTCATGAATACTCCTTTCTGTGTATGAAACAGGGGTGAGCCTGATTGGGGAACTGAACAAAAACGGTGTTCGAATATCAGGATGGACTTGCATAGTACCGTTGGAACGGTGATATGTCTGATTCGTCTGTTCTGTCGGCCTTTTCTGTTGTGTTCGATTCGTCTGTTCTGTCGGCTTCATCCAGTTTCTTAGCCTGCATTTGTGAAAGAACATTCATCCTTTCCGCAAACGGCGCCAAATCGATAAGGCTGCGTTCGGAAATCAGGCCATTCTTGATGCGCTTGTCCTTGAATCTTCCATCCAGACTGTCCATAATGCCGAAATTCGCATTCATTGGCTGGAATTTCACATGAGTTGGATTCGAAACATATCGGGCCAGTGCACCAAGGGCAGTTGTTCCCGGAAACACCAAGGGTGCTTCCCCGAGTCTCCGGAGCGCGGCATTCACACCCGCCACCCAGCCTGATCCCGCTGATTCGATGTAACCCTCCACCCCTGTCATCTGACCGGCAAAAAACAGGTTCTCGTCCAGCCTCAGGCAATAGGTGTCCGTCAGCAGTTTCGGTGCGTGTAGATAGGTATTCCGGTGCATGACGCCAAATCGTTCGAATTCAGCGTGTTCAAGCCCCGGAATCATCCGGAAAACCCGCTGCTGCTCTCCCCATTTCAAATGTGTCTGGAAACCGACGAGATTGTACAGGGAAGCAGCCGCGTCATCCTGTCTGAGCTGGATGGTCGCATATGCCTCTTTTCCCGTAGCCGGATCAATCAGCCCGACCGGCTTCAACGGTCCGAAGCGCATGGTGTCCACCCCGCGGCGCGCCATGCTTTCGATGGGCATGCAGCCCTCAAAGATGCGATTTTCCTCGAAATCCTTCAGAACAACTGTTTCCGCACGCATCAGTTCCTGCTGGAATGACAGATAGGTTTCACGATCCATTGGACAGTTGATGTAATCATCTGACCCTTTCCCATAGCGGGAGGCCCGGAAAGCCTTTGACAAGTCGATGCTTTCAAAGCGGACGATTGGTGCGGCTGCGTCGAAGAAGTACAGGCCATTGCCACCTACCTTTTCGGCAATCGCGGCCGACAGCGTATCTGTCGTGAGGGGGCCCGTCGCGATGATGGTTGTGCCTTTCGCGGGGATCTCCCGTACTTGACGCTCTTCCACGGCAATCAAGGGATGACGCTTCAGCGCTTCCGTGACCGCCCCCGAAAAGGCATGCCGGTCAACGGCCAGCGCGCCGCCCGCGGGAACTGCCGCTTTATCCGCGGCTGTCATCACAAGAGAACCGAGACGACGGAGTTCTTCCTTCAGGAGCCCGGAAGCGTTTTCAAGCTGGTTCGATCGCAGCGAGTTGCTGCAGACAAGCTCGCAGAAAGCATCCATCTGATGGGCGGGTGTTTTGTCCGTGGGTTTCATTTCCATCAGGCGGACCGGTATGCCGAGGCGGGCTATCTGCCAGGCAGCCTCACTGCCAGCAAGACCCGCACCTATGACCGTGATGGGGGTTTCGCGCATGGGTATTCCTTTCCAGACAGGTCCTATTCGGCGGAAGCATCGCTGGAGACCGATTTTTTTCGGGTCGCGCGTTTTGGCTTCTCTTCGCCTTCCTTGTGTTCTCCCGCTTCCACGTAATCACAGGCAGCGTTGCTGCATTTCAGGTCGGTGACGCCGCCCTTGGTCTTGGCAGTGAGGAAATTTCCGCATTTCGGGCAGTCTTTGCCGGCCGGCTGATCCCAGGTGAGAAACGTGCAGGCCGGGTATTTTTCACACCCGAGGTATTTCCTGTTCCGTTTTGTTTTGCGGTGCAGCACACGGGCGCCGCACATCGGGCACTTCACGCCGGAATCCTCCACGAAGGGCTTTGTATTCTTGCACGCCGGAAAGCCTGGACACGCAAGGAATTTCCCGAATCTGCCGGTCTTGATGACCATGTTCTTGCCGCAAAGCTCACAGATTTCGTTGGATTCCTCCACAGGAAGAGCCACTTTCACGATGGTCTTTTCCGCAGATCGGACAGCTTCCTTGAAAGGCGTGTAGAATTCCTGCAGAAGGTCGCGCCAGGCAATGCTGCCCTCTTCAACCGTATCAAGCCTGTGTTCCATGTCTGCTGTGAAATTCACATTCACGATATCCGCAAAATTCTCGCACATGAGGTGGTTGACGATTTTCCCGAGCTCCGTCGGGCTCAGCGTCCGACGTTCCCTGTCCACATATCCGCGGTTCACAATGGTTCCGATGGTGGGCGAATAGGTGGAAGGACGGCCTATCCCAAGTTCTTCCATGGCCTTGACCAGTGTCGCTTCCGTATAGCGGGCGGGTGGTTGGGTGAAGTGCTGTTCAGGAAGCAGTTTCGTGCATTTCAATGCTTCTCCGGCCGTCAGTGCCGGCATGGCCTGGTCCTTGTCCTTGTCCTCTTCCCCCTCTTCCAATCCCTCGACATACAGGGCCATGAAGCCCCTGAATACCAGTTTCGAACCGGAGGCACGGAAGTTCAGGATGTCTGCGTCGCCGGAATCCGGAATAACGGCGGAAGCGGCGTCAATCTCAATCGAAAGCGTATCGTAGATGGCCTGCTCCATTTGGGAAGCAAGGAAACGTTCCCAGATCAGGCCGTAAAGCTTTCGCTGATCCGGTTCCAGACTGCCTGCCAGACTGTCCGGTGTCCTGTCGACATAAGATGGACGAATTGCTTCATGCGCGTCCTGTGCCGCGGACTTGGTCTTGAATTTGCGGGGTTCCTTCGGCATGTACGTCGAACCATAGGTTTCTTCGATATATCTCCGCGCTTCCGCCAGTGCATCGTCCGAAATGCGGACCGAGTCTGTGCGCATGTAGGTGATGAGGCCGACAGCCCCTTCGCCTTCGATTTCCACGCCTTCATAGAGCTGCTGGGCGACCATCATGGTTTTTTGCGTGCTGAAACCGAATTTTCGGGAAGCATCCTGCTGCAGGGTGCTTGTGATGAAGGGTGCCGCAGGGGTCCTTTTCTTGGTTCCCTTCTTAACTTTTGTCACGGAAAAAGCCGCGCCCTGAAGACTCTCCAGAATGCGCGACACTTCCGCCTCTTCCTTCAAATCGGTCTTTTTTCCGTTCCTTCCATGAAAATGTGCGGTGAATCGTTCCTTGGAAGCCTTTTCAAGCAGTACATCCAGACTCCAGTATTCCTCCGGCTTGAATCTGTCGATTTCTTCCTCCCGGTCGCAGATGATTCTGGTGGCAACCGACTGCACACGTCCGGCGCTCAGNNGACTTTTCGCCAGAGGATCGGGCTGAGTTCATAGCCCACGATGCGATCCAGAATCCGGCGCGCCTGCTGCGCATCGACAAGATTCATGTCGATGGCCCGTGGCTGCTGGACCGCCTGCGTGACGGCATTCTTTGTGATTTCATTGAACGTGACGCGGGAAGCGGTTTCCGGCGCGATATTCAGTAGCTTCGCCAGGTGCCAGGAGATGGCTTCGCCTTCGCGGTCAGGGTCGGTTGCGAGATAGACCTGATCGACTTCTTTCGCATCTGCCTTCAGGCTCTTGATCAGATCGTTCTTTCCCTGGATATTGATGTACATCGGTTCGAAATTGCGGCTGACATCGACACCGAGATGACTTTGGGGCAGATCCCGGATGTGACCCATCGATGCGGAAATCTTCCAATCGTTCCCAAGATATTTTTTGATGGTCTTCGCCTTGGCGGGCGACTCCACAATGAGCAGGTAACGGGGCATATGGTTCCTCCTGGATGTGTATGATCACAAGAAATTGACATGGGATCCGTGATCGGTTCTCGAATTTCCATACATTGGATGGAGAGAACATCGATGTAATCGTACCATTCACGTCTGAATTTGTAAACATGCAGGCTTCAAGCCTTTCGACCCTCCCCGGCAGGTTTTCGAGAAAGGAATGACATCATAAATATGTTCGATCAATCTGCCGACAGGTTGTCATGTCATGATCCTGACTGCATCCTTTCACGACACAGCGTTCCATCTCTTGGCGGAACAAGAAAAGGAAGAAGGGTTTCGATTCTTGCAGCACCAAGCCACATGTTGCGTTCCTTTTCTTCCAAAAGCAGAGGCATGCGATCGTGAACCGGTGATACATCGGAATTAGCCGCTGTGGTGAGTATGGTGAATGCGATGACGGATTCGGATACAGACAGACGAAAGTTCCAATATATGCCTGCCATGAGAAGCATCCGGCCGTCCGTGCGATAAAACCGGTGACGAATGCGGGGCTGTTTTCGCTTATGGGAATCAGTCTGTCGGCCGGCCGGACTCTTCGCCGAAGGGGGAGAAACGGAAAAGAGCCCTTCCATTGACATTTGAAGTGGTTCGTCCTCTGCGGCAGGGAGCGGCGACTCATCCGATTCATTCGCATCGGACCACTCGTAAAACCCGCGTGCGGGTACCAGGCAGCGATGTGAAGCGAAGGGAAGCCGAAAAAGAGGTTTTTCCGTCACACTTTCCGCTCGTGTATTGATGATGCGTCCTTTACCCTGCGGACTCGGAAATCCCCAGGAGAATACACGGATTCCTACGGGAACCGAGAGGACCGGTAAACCGGCGATGCCATCCAAATGCTTCGTTTCCGGCATTGAAACCAAAACCGGTGCGAAGTCTCCCGGGACGATGTCGGTGTCGGATGCCCGATTGGGCCGGGGTTTCAGCAGGTCCTTATCGATCCCGTCGATGAGGGCTGCAAAATCATCCAATTCGGCTTCCGAAACATAGAACCGTCCGCACATGTGTCTGATTCTCCCAATCCCATCCTGCACGTCGCAATTCGTTCGACACGCACGCTGCCATCCATTCGTACCTGTTCTGGACAAGTCTGTGGCGGTTCTGCTGACTGTATCTGTTCTGGCCATGTCCGTGGCGGTTCTGCTGTCTGTATCTGTTCTGGCCATGTCTGTGGCGGTTCTGCTGACTGTATCTGTTCTGGCCATGTCCGAGGCGATTCTGTTCATCTGCTTTGTTTCTTTCCGGCGACTTATGTCGGAAGCAGGCTGAGCAGAAGAAACGCACCCAGAATGACAAACAGAATGAAAAGTACCAGAAAAACGATCTTCCACGGAGAAATGGGATATTCTCCCTGAACGGTTCCGGTCTGGCCGTTCACAACAAACTGATAGGGTTTGTTCCGGAAGCGGAAGGAGGAAATCCAGACCGGTGCAAGCAGATGCTTGAACCGGACATTTCCATAACGGACATCAAGCCGGATGTTACGCACCTCGTCCGCGATGACGGCACTCCGCACATCCTGCGTCAGGGCATTCCGCATGGTCTCGCAGGCCATATCGAAGCCTTCCCTGACATGGACGCCGTATCGTTCCGCCATGAATCCCAGCAGGTATTCGGGCCGGTATGGAATGAGACCGTCAAAGGCGAAGTCACGGATTTTTTCCATCTGGCGCCGGTTTTCATTTTTTGAGGCATTCACAGGGATGTCATCAAAAAATCTGTTTCCACTGCCGAATACGGGATGCCATCTGGTCTTCCGGACCTGAACGGCCTCTCTTGTCTGTTTTCCGCTTGAATCGGTCCTCGTCCGGTATTCCGTCACATAATAGTAGGTTCCCGCCTCTGCACTGTATGTGTAGTCCGTCTGCGCATCATAAGTCCAGTATGGCACATATACGCCATTGACTCTGTCTGCCCGGCTTGTTTTTCGGGCAGTATTGGGTGCAAACCACTTTTTCCCGATCCAGGTTTTGAACCGCGCTTTCGCATCTTCTTTTGCGATTTTGAACGGTAGAAGCGATTCCGGCCGGATGGTCGACGATTTTTCATCCCGAATCAGCTGCCTGCTTCCGCAAAAAGGACACTCCGTTGTTCCACTGTCCGCAGGAACAACTGTCTGTGTGCCGCACCCACCGCAGGTGACAGTAGCAGTATCGGCGGACCAGTCGGTTGAGGCATTCCGTTCGGCCTCTTCGAGCGGATATTCCATAATGACCGCATCCTGGTCGGCGGGTATGGGTGTGGCGTTGCCGCAGGCAGGACAATGGAGCTGCTGCAGGGCGGGATCAAACTCCAGCATGCTTCCGCAGCCCGGACAGGGAAAGGTTCTTTGTTCGGACATGACGCATCCTTTCAGGTCGGGTTTTCTTTCGGAAATCCCTGAACCGTTCAGCAGTATTTCCACAGCATTCAAGCTGCATGCAACCGGCTCACGCAGGTTGCACAACCGGATAAGTCACGCATTCATCAGCTGATTCGGTCAAGCGGCGTTTTCTCAGTTTCTTGCAGCTCCGCACTCGGGACAGAATTTCGCTCCCTGTGCCATCTGGGCACCGCATTTCGCACAGGCGGGTGATACGGACGGTTTTCCGCATTCCGGACAGAATTTCGCACCTGCGGGTATCGATGCACCACAGGAGGCGCAGGCAGTACCGGGTACTGCCGACGGTTTCCCGCACTCGGGACAAAATTTTGCGCCACCGGGTATCATGGCCTTGCAAAAGCCACATGGGGTTCCCGCAGCCTGATGGCCAGAGGCGGAATTTGACATGCCTTGAGCTCCCATGCCCGGCTGCTGGCCGGACTGCGCCATGCCCTGCTGCATGTTCTGTCCGATTTGTCCGAACATCTGCCCCATCATGGCGGCCATGGCCACGCCACCACCCATTGCTCCGGCCGGGTTGCCCTCGTTTGCAGCAGCGGCCTTCATCGCATCAATGGCACCGAGGGTTGCGATTGTGTTGAGGCCGCCCATCAGGTTCACTTCGGCTCCTCTTCCAATGGCATTGCGCAGATTTTCGGGCAGTTCCATCTCGGCAATGACAAAGCTGGTGAGTTCCAGCCCGACGGCCGTGAACTTGCCGGCCAACTTTTCCATGATGGTGTCGGAGAACTCGATAAGCTGCGTGTTAAGCGCCGTATAGCCCAAGCCGGATTCCATGATGCCATCGCGAAGATACTGGACGATGAAGCCGCGCAGATAGTTGAGCAGCATGGAAGTGGTGCAGACTTCCCGGGTTCCGGCATACTCTTCGAGAAAACGGGTCGGGTCGGCCACACGGTACGCAAATTGGCCACGGCTCTGGATGAGGATGCGTCCGCCGAATTCCGGGTCCTGGATGGCCAGCGGGGAAGGCGTGCCCCAAAGCTGGTCCGTCAGCTGACGGGTCGTCACGTAGAACACATCCGCCTTGAAGGGACTTTCAAATCCGTATTTCCAGGATTGAAGCAGGGTCATAACCGGCATGTTCTGCGTTGTGAGCGTGTAGGTTCCCGGCTGGAACACGTCGGCAATTCTTCCCTCATTCACGAAGACGGCCATTTGGCCGGGTCTCACAACGAGCTGCGCATTCATCATGATAGCCTTGCCGTTCATGGGAAAGCGCCAGAAGACGTTTTCGTCCGAATCCTCGAAACAGTCGATGACATCAATGAACTGACCCTTGATGAATCCCAGGATACCCATTTTCATTCCTCCCCTGTTGAATCATGCTGTGTTCCACATCATCATATCGGCTGAGCATGCATACGTCAAACGAATGCGCATGTCGGATGTTTCCACCTGAAAAATCTTCTGCAGCCGGTTCATCCTGATGGATTACCTAGCAAAAACGGACCCGTGGATCGGCTGGAGGCCTATCAACGGGTCCGTTAGGGTTTGGGCGCAGCAAAGGCCTGCTTCCAGGAATTCAATCCGCAGAAATCAACGGTGGCTCAACCAGACTATGACCTGTTCGTCCTCACAGGATATCCGGAGGATGCGGGAAGTATCCGTCACCTTGTGCGCCTCCCTTGGAGGTGCTGTAACGCGCAGGTCCACGTTCATGCTGCCGCAGGCTGCACGCAGAGACTCTCCGGTTTCACACCAGAGAGTCCCCAGGTACGAATGGAGAGCTGATGCTTCCATTAAACCTCCATGATTTCTTCGATCTTTTCTTCCATGATCTGTTCCACGAGCGCCACATAACTGTCGGTGATGACCTGGACGTTCTTTTCGGCGTCCTTCAGATCGTCCTCCGTGAGTTCCTTCGCTTTTTCGGCGCGTTTCAGGTGCTCGATGGCATCCCGGCGAATTTGCCGAAGCGCGACTTTGTCACGTTCTCCGAGTTTGCGGACATCCTTCGTGAGGTCATGGCGGCGTTCCTCGGTAAGCGGCGGGAAGATGAGCCGGATGACTTTCCCGTCATTGTTCGGATTCAAGCCGAGATCCGACATCTGGATGGCCTTGACGACGTCGTTCAGCGTCTTGGGCTCCCAGGGCTGGATGACGATCTGACGGGCTTCCGGCACACTGATGTTCGCGACCTGCTGAATGGGTGTCGGGGCTCCATAATACATGACAGTCAGTTTGTCGAGCAGATGCGGATTCGCACGGCCGGCACGGATGCCGGCGAGTTCATCCCGGAGCACGTGGATGGTCTTGTCCATTTTTCCGCGCAGTTCGGATTGATAATCTGCCATAAGTTCATACCTCCCTGGCAATGAATGTTCCCACATTTTCACCGGTCAACGCACGGAGAATGTTTTCCGGGTCCTTGATGCTGAATACGAGAATCGGAATGTTGTTGTCCATGCACAAGGATGTGGCCGTGGAGTCCATGACACCGAGCTGTCGGGACAGGACTTCCTGGTAGCTGATGCGTTCGAAACGGGCGGCATTGGGATTCAGCTTCGGGTCGCTGTCATAGACCGCATCAACATTCTTGGCAAGCAGAATGACATCCGCTTCAATTTCCGCAGCACGCAGCACGGCTGCCGTGTCTGTGGAAAAAAAAGGATTTCCGGTTCCGCAGGCAAAGATGACGACCAGATTTTTTTCCAGATGGTGTACGGCGCGGCGGCGGATATACGGTTCCGCGATACGCGGCATGTCAAGCGCTGTCTGCACGCGGGTCGGGACACCCTTTGCTTCCAGTGCGTCCTGAAGGGCCAGAGAATTGATGACTGTCGCAAGCATGCCCATATGGTCCGCCGTGGTGCGGTCCATGCCCTTGCTGCTGCGGCCGCGCCAGAAATTGCCGCCGCCGACCACGATGCCGATCTGTGCGCCGAGTTCCCAGGCCGTTTTGATCCGGTCACAGATTTCTCCGAGCATATCCTGGTCGATCCCGGTTCCCTTGCCGGATGCAAGTGCCTCACCACTGATTTTCAGCATGATTCTGCGATAGTTCAGCTTCATGGTACCTCCTGTGTGGACGGATTCGGAAAGAACGGTCTGCGGCTTGTATC
>JAIFNI010000312.1 GCA_020047785.1 Clostridia bacterium | reverse complement strand
GAACAGTCCGTTGTCCAGTCGCTTGATTTCCAAAAGTTCCGATTCCTCCTTCAGAAGGTTTTCCGGCTGTCCAGCAGCAGGGTGACCGGGCCGTCATTGACCAGGGAAACCTGCATGTCCGCCTGAAATATGCCGGTTTCCACCTTCAATCCTTCGTTCCGGCAAATCATCACGACCTTTTCATACAAGGGGATGGCAATATCAGGTCGGGCCGCATCGGAAAAACCTGGACGCCTGCCTTTGCGGCAATCTCCGAAAAGCGTGAACTGTGAAACAATCAGCAGAGCACCTTCTATATCCGATACGGACCGGTTTATTTTTCCGTCTTCATCTTCAAAAATTCTGAGTCCGGTCAGTTTGTCGGCCATCCAGCCGGCATCCGTCTCCACATCTCCCACACCAACACCAAGAAGAACCAGCAGACCCGCACCGATTTGGCCAACCACCTGGCCATTCACACGAACTGCCGCTTCTGATACCCGTTGCACCACCGCGCGCATAAAAAATACCTCCCCATGTGTGTTACCTGTTTCTGGAAATCTCGTACACATCCCGGATGGAGGAAATCCGGTTGATGATGCGGTCCAGCTGTTCCGCATGCGTGATTTCCAGCGTGAGATGCATGATGGCCACCAGGTCCTTCCCGGTGCGTGCGTTGATGGCCCGAAGCGGGATGCGGGATTCTCCGATGACATTCGTGATCTCGATGAGCAGCCCGCTCCGGTCATGCGATTTGATCGTGATTTCAGCCAGATAGGCAACGGTATGGGTCGTGCTTTTATACCAGCTGACATCGATCAGCCGCGCATCCCCGTCGATGAGGTTGTTCTTCACGTTCGAACAGTCGGCCCTGTGCACGGAGACTCCCCGCCCGCGCGTGATGTATCCGACAATGTCATCACCCGGAACAGGGTTGCAGCAGCGGGAAAGCCGCACCAGACAGTTGTCGATGCCTTTGACCACCACGCCGCTTTCGGGTACGATCTTTTTCTTCTTTTTGCTTTCCTTCTCGATGTGTTCGAGGAGCAGGTGCGTCTGTTCCTCCGGCGTCAGGCTGTGCCTGTATTCTTCCTTCAGCTTGGAGACGACTTTAGCGGCCGAAAGAGCCCCCAGTGCCATGCCTGCGTACAAATCGTCCATGGTGTGGATGCTGAACTTGCGCATGATCGGCTCGAGCCATTCAGCCTTCACCAGTTGCTGGGCCGTGTATCCGCTCTTCTTGATCTCCTTGTCGAACAGGTCATGTCCATGTTCGACATTTTCATCTCGCTTTTCTTTTTTATACCATTGGTTGATCTTGTTCTTCGCCTGCGAGGTTTTCGCAATCTTCAGCCAGTCCCGGGAGGGACCGTTCGAGCTGGACGATGTGATGACTTCGACAATGTCTCCGTTCTTCAGCTCAAAGTCGAGATTCACGATGCGTCCATTGACTTTGGCCCCAATCATCCGGTTGCCGATGGCACTGTGAATGGAATAGGCAAAATCGATGGGTGTGGAGCCTGCCTTCAGGTTCTTGACATCGCCTTTCGGCGTGAAGACGAAGACTTCGTCGGTGAACAAATCAATCTTCAGATTTTCCATGAACTGATCCGCGTCATGGGTATCCTTCTGCCAATCGACAAGCTGACGCAGCCAGTTGAGTTTTTCAGCCACATCCTGGTCGCCCTTGCCCCCCTGCTTGTACTGCCAGTGGGCTGCAATGCCGACTTCCGCAATGTGGTGCATTTCCGCCGTGCGGATTTGAACCTCGAACGGAATGCCTTCCGGGCCGATCAGCGTGGAATGGAGGGATTGGTACATGTTTGGTTTCGGCATGGAGATATAGTCCTTGAACCTGCCTGGCATGGGTTTGTACAGTTCATGCACGAGGCCGAGGATGGCATAGCAGTCTTTCACGGAAGAAACGATCAGCCGGATGGCAAACAGATCGTAGATCTGTTCGATGCTTTTTTGCTGCTTCTCCATTTTCTGGTGGATGCTGTACAGATGCTTCGCCCGGCCTTCGATTTGGGCTTCAATGCCCATTTCAACGGCTTTGTCGTGAACTTCCTCGATGATGCGCTGGATGTATTCCTCGCGCTCGCGCCGCTTTTTTGCAATTTTTTCCACCAGATCGTAATAGGACTTGTCATCCAGATACCGGAAACTCAGATCCTCCAATTCCCACTTGATGCGGTGCATCCCCAGGCGATGTGCAAGCGGTGCGTAGATCTCCTGCGTTTCGCGGGCGGTCTCCACCTGTTTCTCCTTTGGCTTGAACTTGAGCGTCCGCATGTTGTGGAGCCGATCCGCCAGCTTGATGATGATGACGCGGATATCCTTTGCCATGGCAAGGAACATCTTGCGGAAATTTTCAGCCTGTTCCTCCTGTTTGGAGGTATAGGGAATTTTCGTGAGTTTGGTGACGCCATCCACCAGGTCGGCGATTTCCTCGCTGAAAGTTTCCTTCAGCTGGGCATACTCATAGAACGTATCCTCAATGGTGTCATGCAGGATGCCGGCCGCTATGGTTGCCGCATCCATATCCATTTCCGCCAGAATGCAGGCGACCGCGACAGGGTGCACGATGTACGGGTCTCCGGAGACGCGGGTCTGCCCCTCATGGGCAACTTTCGAAAGCCGGTATGCCTTCTCGACCAGCGAGAGATCGGCGTTCGGATCATGTTGGCGAATCAGCTCCTGCAGGTGTTTGTATTCGTCTATCATGAAGCCTCGCATCCTGCGCGTGGTCGCGCCGGCAGCATCCGGCACCCGCCGGACGCACGTTGTTGGGTTCGCGGTCGCCTCATGTCCGCTGTGATTGCAGCGAAATACCCGTCCGTCCTATTCATGCTGCAGCATGTCGCTGTGGAGCAAACCTTTCAGCATTGGTCCGGTCCCTTCCGCTGTGGAGCGAACCTTTCAGCTTTGGTCCGGTCCCTGCGCAAAGGATGTCAGTTCTCCTGCAGCCGTTGTGCAGTTTCCTGAAGAAAATGCAGCAGCTCCGAATCGTCCAGGTCAACCTTTTCCGCCTCTTCCGCCTTCTGAAGCAGATACTGCCCGTCAGATCGCAAGGTCAGGGAAAACAGCCCGAGTTCATCAAAGACCATAAGCCCCGCCATCATCCGGAAAAACCCGAGTGAACCGCCGGACGCACCGGATAACTGACGGGAAAGACGGAACAGCTCCCCCACCGTGCAGGCTTTGTCCGGAATCTTGCGAAAATGCCGGAATACCGCCGCCATATCTTCACGTGAAGGAAAAAAAGCCTCCAATGGCAGTCCCGAGCGGACTATCCCATTATAAAGCCAATCCCCGTCGCAATCAAGGGACTCGAACCTGCGCACCGCCTCCAGCATGAAGCGGTTTCTGCGTCTTTCCACTTCCGCCAGCCGCATGTCGGCGAGTCGAAACTGCAAGGTGACACGCCCCTGCCATTCGTTCAATTCGAGCCAGCCGGCCACATCAATGCGGTCACCTTCCCGCAGATGCTCCGAACGTGTTCCCATGCCGAACCCCACACAGGAGACAGGAAGACCATCCTTGTCAAGCTTCAGGCGGAGATGCTTCCCCTCCGACAGGGTCTTGACCTCGATGACCGCTGCATTGCGGATCAGGAACATCGGAGGCCGGTTGCCCTGGCCTGTCGGTTCAAGGGATGACAGCCGCTTCGCAAATGAAACGCTGATTGTGCCCGGTCCAAGTTCCGCTTCCAGGTCCAGCAGCGGGACACGCATCTCCGGCGTGATGCGCGTTTGCGCATACCGGTTGATGCCATCCCTGAATTCATCCAATCCGTCCGCCCGCAAGGTGAGTCCTCCCGCCTGGGAATGACCACCGAAGCGCATCAGCCCGGCGCTTTGCGAAAGGAGTGCTTCGAACAGGTCGAATCCTTCGATGCTGCGGCCGGAACCGACTGCTTCTCCGCCGGAAACGGCGAGTACGATGGCGGGTTTGTGAAGGCGTTCCACCAGTTTGGATGCGACAATGCCGATGACACCATGATGCCAGCCTTCACCCCAGACAACCGTGACCGGTTCCTGCTCGGCGGAGGATCTGGCCGCGACCGCTTTCAGGGATTCCTGAAACACTTTCTCCTGAACTTCCTGTCGTTCCTTGTTTGTCGCATCAAGCCGTTCAGCCAGTTTCAACGCCTTTTCCGGGTTACGGACGGTCAGCAGGGATACTGCGCGTGTTGCATCCCCCATGCGTCCCGCCGCGTTGATGCGCGGCGCCATCATGAATCCGATCCGCGTGGCATCGACAGTTCCCGACTTTCCACCGGAAACCGCGTTCAGGGCGGCAATGCCCGGATGCGGGTCCCGATTCATCTTCTCAATGCCGAAGTGAGCCATGATGCGGTTTTCTCCTGTCAGGTCCACAATGTCCGCAATGGTTGCCAGTGCCGCCAGGTCGATGTACCGCATCGGCAGTTCCGGTCTGTCCAGCTTCAAGCAAACCGCCTGGACGAGTTTCCATGCGATGCCTGCGCCGCAGAGCGCCTTGAAGGGGTAGGTGGACCCCGGAAGGTGCGGATCGATTACGGCATATGCATCCGGGAGTGTTTCGGGATCCGACTGATGATGGTCGGTGATGATGATGTCGAGGGGACGTCCAGTTGCCGCACGGCCGGCCTGGATGGCATCCACCTGACGTTTCGCTGTGATGCCGCAATCCACCGTGACCATCACGTCCATCTGCGACGATGCGATGCGGGCTGCCGCGGCATCGGAAATGCCGTATCCTTCGTCCGCCCTGTCCGGAATATAGAAAGATGCGGGGAAACCGATGTCATGAAAGAAATTCATGAGGATGGACACGGCGGTCGTGCCGTCCACATCATAATCACCATATACCAGAAGATTCTGGTTTTCCGAGATGGCACGGACGATGCGTGCGGCAGCCAGCTCCATGCCCTCGAGCCGGAATGGATTGTGCAGCCGTTCGAGTGACGGATTCAGGAAACCGGCCGAATTCTCCGCATCAATGCCGCGTCCGGTCAGAATGGCCGACATCAGAATCTGCTCATCCTGCATCTCGACAGGATTGCGGACGGATTCGGTTCCCGTTTCCTCCTCCATGCCGGCAACACGCCATCTGGCACCTTCGCCCGTATAAAAATGAAGCACAAACCCTCCTGCGTGTGGATGGGGGTTGCAGCTGAATCCAATCCGCCATCCTGTCGGCTGCAGCCGTGAGCCCGGTCCCAGCAAAGACCGGGTATTTATTTCCATGCGATCCCATAACAAAAAGCCCGAAGTTTTGCTCCGGGCTTTTCGCAGTAAGTCATTTCTTAACGGCTTCTTACTTCGCCTTCCTCTTCCTCGCGGCTTCGGACTTCTTCTTGCGCTTCACGCTGGGCTTCACATAGTGTTCCCTCTTGCGGACTTCCGCGAGAACACCGGACTTTGCACACTGCCTCTTGAAACGGCGGAGCGCGCTGTCAAGGGTTTCGTTCTCCTTGACTCTTACTTCAGACACATCTATCCCTCCCCTCCGTGACAAACGTACAGTTGTGCCGGGGGATTTATCCAATTAGTGAACCGATGATAAATACCATATAACAGCACATGTTTGATTATATCGCCCTGCTTCCCGGACGTCAAGTTCTTCTTGGCTACAACAACTTCTCTCCAAGGTTCCTGCCGCCCAATACGTGGTAGTGAAGATGCGGCACGGACTGGCCTGCTCCTTCCCCGCAGTTCGAAATCACACGATAGCCGCTCTCTGCGATGCCGGTCAGGACGGCCACCTCACGAATGGCCGCATGGATGGGCAGAAGCAGCGGAAATGTCGCTTCACTGAGCGCCTGGATGCTTTCAACATGCGTTTTCGGCACAACCAGCACATGGATCGGAGCCGCCGGATGGATGTCATGGAATGCGACAACTTCCTCATTTTCAAGTACTTTTGCCGAAGGGATTTCTCCGGCGATGATTCTGCAGAATATGCAATCCATATGGCATTCCTCCCATCAGTCAGGTGAACATGAAAACCGCCGGATATCAGAACCTGGATATCATGCCTGCAGCATCTCCCGGATGGCCTTCCTGCCCGCTTCGAGTGCCTCCGGCACCGCGTGGACGTCTTTTCCTCCAGCCTGTGCCATGTCCGGACGTCCGCCGCCACCGCCGCCGCAGGCCGCCGCTGCCGCCTTGATGACATTGCCTGCGTGAACGCCTGCTTTCACCGCATCCGGCGTGGCCGCCACAATCAGATTCACCTTGTCGTCCTTCGTGGAGGCCAGAACCAATACGCCGGACTGCATCCTGTTCTTCAGGGTATCGGATGCCGTGCGGAGCGCATTCATGTCCAGATCGTCCAGCATGCCGGCAACCACCTTGAATCCGGCCATATCGGCGGCATTCGCCAGAATGGCGTCCATCGCGCTGCCGGCAAGCTTCTGGGTGGCCTGTTCGACCGCACGCTTCAATGTCTTGATTTCATCGGACATGGCGTCAATCCTGCGGACCAGCTCCTCCGGCTGCGCCCTGGCCGCATCCGCCGCCTGCCGAAGCAACTGCTCGTTCTGTTCGAAATGACGGACCGCATTCAGACCGGTTACGGCTTCAATGCGCCTGATGCCGGCGGCAACGCCGCCTTCGCCGAGAATCTTCACCAGACCGGCTTCACCGGTTGCAGAGAGGTGGGTGCCTCCACAGAGTTCCCGGCTGTAATCACCGGCATAGACCACACGGACCGTTTCACCGTATTTTTCACCGAACAGGGCCATGGCGCCGGTCGCACGAGCCTCATCAATGGACATCTCCCGGATTTCGACCGGCAGGTTTTCCATCACCTTGCGGTTGACCTGGTCAGAAATTTCCTGCAGTTGTTCCGCCGTAATGGCCGAAAAATGTGTGAAGTCGAAACGCAGCCGTTCCTGGTTCACCAGCGAACCGGCCTGATTGACATGGTCGCCCAGCACATTCTTCAACGCCTTGTGCAGCAGGTGGGTGGCGGTATGATTGCGGGCCGTGGCGGTGCGACGTTCCGCATCAATGGCGGCTGTCACGGTTTCTCCGGCCATCAGGCCTCCGGAAATGACCTTTCCGACATGCAGGACCTTGCCATCAGCTGTTCTGCGGCAATCCGTCACGGTCATGCGGAAGTGATCATTGTGCAGCATGCCCGTATCCCCAGCCTGTCCGCCGCTCTCGGCATAAAATGGCGTGGTGTCGAGTACGAGGGTCACTTCGTCGTCCTGCTGGGCTTCATCGGTCAGGGCATCGCCGCTGACAATCCACAACACCTTCGCTTCGCAGGCGTTCTCGTCATATCCGACAAAACGGGTTGTCACCGACTTGTCGGTGCCGGCGAACAAATCCTTTTCCCAGGCTGACCCCTCCCGGCTGCGGTGCGCTTCACGGGCCTTGTCCTTCTGTTTCTTCATTTCCGCATGGAAGCCGGCCTCATCAATCTCCAGGCTGTTTTCCAGCACGATTTCACGGGTGAGATCCAGCGGGAAGCCGTATGTATCGTGCAGGCGGAAGATTTTTTCTCCGGACACGATTGTACCGCCGTCTTCCTTCACTTCGCGGATGAAGCTTTCCAGAATGGTGGTGCCTTGATCGACCGAAAGGTGAAATTTCTCCTCTTCAATCGTGATGACCTTCAGAATGTAGTCGCGCTTCTCGCGCAGGTTCGGATAGGCATCGCCGAAACAATCGATGACGGTCTGCGCCACTTCTGCCAGGAAAAGCCGCTGAACGCCCTGCAGCCGGCCATGACGCGCGGCGCGGCGCAGCAGCCGGCGCAGCACGTAGCCGCGTCCTTCGTTCGAGGGCAGGATGCCGTCCGACACCATCATGGTGACGGAGCGGGCATGGTCGGTGATGACGCGGATGGAGACATCCTTTGTCTTCTCGCTGCCATAGGACACGCCGGTGATGCGGACCACATGGTCCAGAATGGCACGGATGGCGTCCACTTCAAAGAGGTTGTCCACCCCCTGCATGACGCAGGCCAGACGCTCCAGACCCATGCCCGTGTCTATGTTCTTCGAAGCGAGTTCCTCGTAGGTGCCGTCTTCCTTCCGGTCAAACTGGGTGAAGACATTGTTCCAGACCTCGATGAAACGGTCGCATTCGCAACCGACCGTACAATCCGGACGGCCGCAGCCCTTTTCGACACCCCGATCGAAATAGATTTCCGAACACGGACCGCAGGGGCCTGTGCCGTGCTCCCAGAAGTTGTCCGCTTTCCCCATGCGGAAAATTTTCGACGGATCAAGACCCACGTCCTTGAGCCAGATGTCATAAGCCTCGTCGTCATTTTCATAAACGGAGACATACAGCAGTTCCGCCGGGATGCCGAGTGTGACGGTGAAAAACTCCCAGGCCCACGGGATCGCTTCCTTCTTGAAATAATCGCCGAACGAAAAGTTGCCGAGCATTTCGAAAAAAGTGCCATGACGCGCCGTCTTGCCGACATTTTCAATATCCGGCGTGCGGATGCATTTCTGACAGGTCGTCATCCTGTTGGCCGGCGGCTTCTCCTTGCCGGTGAAATACGGCTTCAGGGGCGTCATGCCCGCATTGATGAGCAGGATGCTCGGATCGTTCTGCGGAACGAGGGAAAAACTTGGCGCACGGAGATGTCCCTTTGTTTCGAAAAAAGAGAGAAACATGTCGCGCAATTCGTTCAATCCGTACTTGACCATTGAAAACCTCATTCCGCCGCGTTTGAACGGGCCATCTATAGCCGGCACCAGGTGCCGGACGCTTCTTTGAGTATACCGAACGCCTGCGGAATGCGTCAAGCACGCGAACACCCCGCTCTGGCATCTGCTTCACCGCAGGACTGTCTCCGGCCTCCAGCATCTGTCTGTCTGACGCGTGGAAAAGTATTTGCATTTCGACAATATTCGCTTATTCCTACGCTTGTGGGAAGTGTTTTCGAACAGGTATAATATAGAAAACAAAACAGATGCATCAAGTGCATGGCAGCAGAGCATCAGACAACCGCACACTTGTGTCGTTTTCCGGATAACCAGACATCCCCCGCTTGTACCGATGATGAATCCGAAAGGAGCGCACGTGGAGAAAAACGAACCCGGCAGCCGGATATCCGGTTTTCTTGGTGAATTCCGCGATGAGAAACTGGAAAATGAATTTCGTCAGGCAGGTTTTTACCGGCTTCGTTCAAAAGCACGTCCTTTGCTTGGAATCCTGGCAGGTTTGTTCGCCGTCATCATGACGGTCGATCTTTTTCTGTCTCCCATCCAGCCTTTTCTAGGACTTTCAATTGCGCTGCGCGTCCTGTATGTCGCCGCATCCGTGCTGATGATTCTCCGGATCCCTGCCGTCACGGATTTCAAAAGTCTTTCAACCGTCATCACGGCTTATGAGTTTCTTTCCATATGCATCTATTTCTATCTCCTGCGCATTGCCTTTGATGCATATGCCTACTCGGTCGTCGGTCTGGGCGTTCTTGCGATTTGTCTGCTTTTGTTCATGATTCCGAACCGTTGGGTCTATTCGTTTCTCCTGTCCTTCTTCTCCCTGGCCGCTTATTTCTTCATATTCCAGCCTTCCGGACGGGACGCGGAACCCATGAACCGTTTCATCAGCATCATTTTTTCCTGCTGCATCCTGTTCCTGATGGCAGCCATGTCAAACCG
>JAIFNI010000146.1 GCA_020047785.1 Clostridia bacterium | reverse complement strand
AAACAAGGGGTATGGAACAGCGGAACATGTGGAGGCGATCCGGAAGTTCGGATTGACTGTCCTGCACCGGCGCAGTTTTACACATGGCATTTTGTCGGGAGGGGGAATTCCGGATGAGGATTGACGGTTCCATTCCGGAGCAGGCTTTTCCCAAGGCGGGCAGGGCCGAGCGAATCACAGCCGGAGATGTGGTCCAGGGAAAAATTGTTTCAACCGATGGTGGGCAGATTCAACTGCGGTTGTCCGATGGCAGCACCTTGCACGCAAAAGTCGCGGAGGGTGTGAATCTGGAAAATGGGACCACAGTTCGGCTGCAAATCGGTGAAAAAAAGGAAGGCGTACCAACAGCACGTATTTTGGAACGTTCGGCACCGCAATCTGCAGTTTCTGCAGGTGCCATGACACCTGAAGGTGAAATTGGGGAGGCACTTCGCAATCTTGGTGAAAAGGTGCTTCCTGCCTTGATGGAACGCGCGGTGACACTGCAGGAGCGCACTGGCGTGACTGCCGGACAAGCAGCCTTTCTCACGGCCAACAACCTCGACGGGGATCCAGCTGCCGGTGCCATGCTGGCGCGCATGTTGAATGGACGGTTCGGATTTTCAGCCAATTGGACCGCTCTTTCCTCCGGAATGGCCGATGCGGCCTCTGCCCTTTCACCGGAAAACCGGACTGCGCTCGTGCAATCTCTCCTTTTGTCGGAACAAGTGGGAAAACTGGTTGATGCATTTCTTTCCGGTACCCAGGCAAATGCTGGAGCTGCTGTGGGGGCGGATAACGGTTCGGGAGCCGCTGCGGGGGCAGGAACAACCGGTGAGGCCGCTTCGGGCACAGGAACAACCTCAAACGCAGAAACAGGTGCAAACGCAGGAACAGGTGCAAACGCAGGAACAGGTGCAAACGCAGGAACAGGTGAATCAACACCTGCGGATGGTTCATCGCCCGGCAGGACGCTGCTTGCAAATCCGATCAAGGATCTTCTGATGCAGTGGGCGGAACGTCCACCAATCGCAGGAGATGCAATCAGACAACTGCAGGAGGCACTGGCAGGCGTACCCGGCGGGAAAGCTTTCCTTTCCAGTCTGACGGGTAAGCCGGATGGTTCCGCAGCAGTCTCAATGGAAAGTATTTCCTCGACCGGCACACCGGGTTCAACAACTGTCGCCTCTGGAATGGTCCAGGCAGGAACAGTCGGTTCGGGTCAGACTGCAGCATCGGTTTCAACGGTACCTTCGTCCGCAGCACTTTCCGCAACTGGCAATATGCATGTCGGCACAACTTCCGGTCAGCCCGCAGACGCAACTTCCGCGTTGCCCGCCGGAGCGGCAGCCGATTCTATTCCCTTCTCATCCGTCAACCCGATATCGGAACCAGGAATTCGGATGGAGGAACTCCTCGGCCGGCTGGCCAAAGCCGTGGAAACGTCCGGACTCTCAAAGAATCCCACACCGGAGGAAACACGTGCACTGGTATCTGCTTCCTTCGATCGCATTGTCATGAAGGCCGGCATGGAGGGAGACGAAAATCTGCGAACCCTGGATGTGGCCAAAATGGCGCATGCAGTGAAGGAACAGCTTGAATGGTCTTCCAGGGCGCTTGCGAGAATGGATTCCGACACCGCGGCGGCCCTTGCTCCCGCCATCCAGGATGCGGCAGGTGCCATGCGCCTGTTCAGCCAGATTACGACATACAACACGTTTGTGCAGATACCGATTCAGATGAACAGTCAAAACACCCAAGGCGAATTGTATGTCATGAAAAGGAAGGGGGGACGGAACCGGATCGACGCGACCGACTTCACCCTTTTTCTCTCACTGGACACGGAAAACCTGGGGCATCTGGAATCCCTCGCGCATGCGAAGAACAGACAGGTATCGCTGCAGTTCCGGGTGGAGGATGAAGAAACACAGAATCTGCTGCGCGAGACAAGGCAGACCCTCTATGAAGGGCTGGACAAAAAGGGTTTCCGGCTTGTCGACATGAAAGTCCGAACCGCTTCGGAAGAACCGCTTTCCCCGCTCAATGCCGTAAAGGAAGCGGAAGAACGGCTCGGGCGGAATGCCGGTCTGGATATTCGTCTCTGAAAGGAGGCTGCCATTGGCCGAACCAAGAAAAATCAAGAAGGCGACTGCCCTGTCCTATGAACCGGGAACGAACACAGCCCCCAAAATTGTAGCTTCCGGGCGCGGGGACATCGCAGAAAAAATCGTGGAAAAAGCGCGCGAATCGGATGTGCCCGTGTATGAAGACGCGCATCTGGCAGAGGTTCTCGGTGCACTGAAACTTGGAACCGAGATTCCGCAGGAACTGTATGAAGTGGTGGCGGAGGTTCTGGCTTTCGTCAGCCGTCTGGATGAACGCGCCCAGAAGAGCAGGATACAACGGCCGGAACGGGAATCTGCCGGGAGGCAACCTGATGAACGATGAGGACAGTCGGCCCATCAGCGGGGATGCATCTCTGCTGCAGAAACAGAAATCACCGGTAACCCTGACCGGACAGTGGAACCGGAAAACCGGAGAGATTGGGGAAAAACTGGCAGCCAGACATTTGGAACGTCTGGGTTATCGCCATGTCGCCAGAAATCTGAGGATGGGAAGAATGGGGGAACTGGATCTGGTCTCCTGGGCGGAAGATGGGCGAACACTCTGTTTTGTGGAGGTAAAGACCCGTACCTCCGGAATATATGGAGCACCGGCAGAGGCTGTTGATTTCCGGAAGCGTCTTCGCATCAGAAAAATGGCGGAACTCTGGCTCAATCGTTGTCATGCTGATTCCATCACGCCGGATATGCCGGTTCGTTTCGATGTGGTCGAGGTTCTGCTGTCCCGGGAAGCCCATACTGCGCGGGTGCACCACATTCCTGACGCATTTTGAGGCGGAACGGATGGAAACCCTGAATCGACTGCCGAACCGGTCGTTTCCGAAGCATCAGAGACGGCTGCATCGGGGCGGAAGCGCCGTGATTGAAAGGATACAGAGCAAATGGACAAGACACGGGAAGCTGCTTACCAGATCCTGGCGAAAAGCATCGGTCAGGGAGCCTATTCGAATATCGCGCTGCAGGCGCTGTCACGGCCCGATCTGACGCGTCAGGACCGGGCATTCGCCACGGAACTCGTCTATGGAACCCTTGCGAGAAAAAGAAGTCTCGAACATGTCATCGGGCAGTACGCAAGCGTTCCGATCCGCAAGATGTCCCCCTGGGTTCATATCCTGCTGCTGATGGGCACCTTTCAGATCCTGCACATGGACAGGGTGCCGGACTCCGCGGCCTGCAACACGACGGTGGAACTGGCGAAGATTCATTGTCCGAAATCCTCCGGATTCGTGAATGCGGTGCTACGGGCGATTGTTCGGAATCGGGAGAATCTCGCATGGCCGGATCCGAAGGATGGATGGGCGGCTGCCATGGGCGTCCGTTACTCCTACCAGGACTGGATGGCACAAGCCTGGCTGGATGAATTCGGTGCCGAAACGGCAGAAAAACTCATGGAAGCGGGAAATGGTCATCCCCCGCTGACCATCCGTGCCAACCGGTTGAAAAACACCAGGGACGAACTGCTGGCAATTCTGACAGAAGCAGGCGTGTCCTGTTCCCCCGGAACTGTCTCGGAAGACGCGATTGTTCTTGAATCTCCGGACAGTTTCACAAAACTGGCCGCTTTCACGGAAGGACGCTTTTCCGTACAGGACGAAAGCGCGATGCTGGTTGCCTCCATCGTGGACCCTCAGCCGGGTGAACGGATTCTGGACACATGCAGTGCACCAGGCGGAAAGACAACCCACATGGCGGAGCGGATGGACAACCGGGGCAGCATCACCGGCTGGGACCTGCACGGCAACAAGCTGAGCCTGGTGCGGGAATCCGCAGCGCGCCTCGGAATCCGCATCATCCGAACCTGGGAACAGGATGCCACCATGGAGCTTCCCGAGGAATGGGATGAATATGACCGCGTTCTGGTGGATGCTCCTTGTTCCGGCACAGGCATCATCCGCAGGAAACCGGACATCAAATGGAACCGGAGCCCTGCGGACGTAGCCGCTTTGGTTGAGATTCAACGGCAAATACTATATAATGCCGGTAGGTACGTGAAGCCCGGCGGTGTGCTCGTTTACAGCACCTGTTCGATGGAGTCCGCAGAAAATGAAGACGTCTGCGACTGGTTTCTGTCGCAGAACGGTCCGGATAGGCCATGCTACTCTGTCGAAGCGGAAGTTCCGTACCGACGCCTTTTTCCGACATGCCCGGAGACCGATGGCTTCTTCATCGCCCGCTTCCGCCGCCTGTCCTGATCAAAACCCTTTCTGGAGGCCCAGATGCCCGAAAAGATCGATTTGCTCGACCTGGAATTGCCGGAGCTGACGGACGCCGTCACCTCACTCGGTGAAAAGCCCTTTCGAGCCCGACAGCTGTGGAAATGGCTGTATGCGGGCGTTTTGGATTTCGACGGCATGACGGACCTGTCCGCGGCCTTCCGTGCGAAGCTTGCGGCCGGCTGTATGGCAGGAGGGCTGTGCATTGCGGACCGGCAAGTATCTGCTCAGGATGGCACTGTGAAGTATCTTTTCGGACTGATTGACGGAAATCTGGTCGAAAGCGTCCTCATGCGCTACCGGTACGGCCTGTCCGCCTGCATATCCACCCAGGTCGGATGTCGCATGGGTTGCGAGTTCTGCGCATCGTCCCACCTGGGACTTGTTCGGAATCTGACAGTCGGCGAGATGACCGCGCAGGTTCTGCACATGATGAAGGATGCGGGGGAACGCATCAGCCACGTCGTCCTCATGGGTATCGGCGAGCCTTTCGACAATTACGGAAATGTTCTGGCGCTGCTGCGGCGCCTGAATCGGGAAGATACGCTGGAAATCAGCCATCGAAAGCTGACGGTTTCCACTTGTGGCATGGTTCCCGCCATACTTCGCTTTGCGGAGGAAGGCATACCCGTCAATCTTTCCGTTTCCCTTCATGCACCGACGCAGGCATTGCGCGAACAGACCATGCCCGTTGCAAAAAAATGGCCCTTGCCGGAGCTGTTGTCCGCCTGCTGGAAGTACGTGGAACTGACAGGCCGGAGAATCACCTTTGAATATGCGCTGGTTCGCGGCTGGAACGACTCCCCTGAACATGCCGCAGCGCTGGCGGACATCTGCAGGAACCGTCTTTGCCATGTGAACCTGATTCCTGTCAATCCCATACCTGGAACATCGTTCTCACAGGGAACGACTGCAGCTGTCCAGGGATTCCAAAGAATACTGGAGGAAAACGGCATTGCGGCTACCATCCGTCGTGAATTGGGGAGCGACATCGAAGCGGCTTGCGGGCAGCTTCGCCGGGATACGATGCGGCAGGCCGGGAAGGAACAGCAGTGAGATACGCAGCATTGAGCGACACCGGAAGGGTGCGCGGTCAGAATGAGGATGCCTGGAACATTGTTCAGAATCAGGATGGTCATCCTGTCGGTTTCGTCGTGGCGGACGGAATGGGCGGGCATGAGGCCGGTGAGGTTGCCAGCCGCATCGTGGTGGAGGTCATGTCCGAAACCGTCATGTCCTGTTCATCCCTCCATATGAATCTGGATGATGCGGAGGTTTTCCTCCGTGACGGGCTGGATGAGGCAAACCGACGGATTATTCAGTATTCGCGCGATTTTCTGAAAGGGATTCCTTCCGGCACCACGCTGACTGCCGCCTGGCTCGATGGACCGATGATGCTCCTCATCCATATCGGGGACAGCCGGGCCTATCTGATTCGGGACGGAGTGGCCCGCCAGCTCAGCCGTGATCACACCTACGTGGCTGAACTGGTTGCTTCCGGCATCATTCTGCCGGAAGCGGCGAAAAATCATCCCGAACGCAACAAGATTACCCGGGCGCTGGGTTTTGATATGGGCATGAAACCGGAGGTCTTCTGGGAACGCATTCATGACGGTGATCTTTTGCTTTTCTGTACGGACGGATTGACCGAGTATGTTTCTGAAATGGAAATGGCTGATATATCTACGGCCTTCACACCGGAAACGGCGGTGGAGAAGCTGGTTTCACTTGCCAATGAGCGCGGCGGACGGGACAATGTCACCGTGATTCTGACCGCCATGGAACCGGGAGATACGTTGTGAACGGATTCATTCAGGGAGGCTATGCATGATAGGAACCGTACTGGGAAACAGATATACAATTCTGGAAGAAGTGGGCACCGGCGGCATGGCAACTGTGTACAAGGCACATGATGCTTATCTGCAGCGGGATGTGGCCGTCAAGGTACTTCGCAGCGAACTGCGCGGTGACGACGATCTGCTCCGGCGGTTTGAAGCTGAAGCGCGTGCCGCGGCGAGTCTGACCCATCCGAATATCGTCCAGATCTACGATGTAGGCACGGAGGGCTCCGTGATTTATATCGTCATGGAATTGGTGGACGGCAGAAGTCTGAAGGAGCTGATTGAAGCGCATGGACCCATGCCATGGACCATGGCTGTGGATGTCATGTTGAAAATCGCATCCGCCTTGCAGAAGGCACATGCCAAAAAAATCGTGCATCGCGACATCAAACCGCAGAATATTCTTCTCACGCTGGATGGGGAACCGAAGGTCGCTGATTTCGGCATCGCGCGGAATGCTTCTTCCGGTATGGAAACCATGAAGGTCGACACTGTGGCATCCGTCCACTATGCTTCCCCGGAACAGGTTCGCGGTGGCTACACAGATGCGCAGTCGGATATTTATTCGGCGGGTGTCACCCTCTATGAAATGCTGACCGGTCAGCTTCCCTTCGGGGGGGAGAATCCGGTTTCCGTCGCCCTTCGGCACATTCAGGATTCGGTCCCGCGGGTGGATGCGCTGATGCCCGAGATGCCGCATTCCCTGGCGGATATCGTGGAAAAATGCATGCAGAAAAACCGTGCGGACCGATATGCGGATGCCGCCTCCCTCATGGCGGACCTCGAGATGGTGAAGCGCGCGCCGGATGGACTGCATGTCGAACTGCCCGCCATCCGTCATTCCGGAAATGGGTCCGGTGGACTGCCGATGGTGCGGGATGGAGCGGACGGCTCGGAGGCGGCGGATATCGGCCGGGACATGCCCGTCAGAAACATGCAGCACAGGCAAGGCGGGTTCAATGCGAAGAAACTCGTGTTTCCGCTGCTTTATCTCGTGCTCATCGGCATCATCATCGCACTGGTTGTCAACATTGTCGGGTTCATCAAAGCCGGACTGGCCGGCACGCAGCCGACGGAATCCGCTTCCAGGGAGGCGATACTAGGGAACTATGTGGGGCGGGACATTTCCGTGGTCCAGACGGAACTGGATACGCTCGGACTGAAGCCTTCACAGGTTGAAATCCGCTATCAGTATGATTCCCGGGTGCCTGAAAATGTCGTGATCGATCAGCATCCTCTTGCGGACTCGAAGATTGTGATTGGCGGCCTGACCATCGTGGAAATCGTCGTAAGCAAAGGAAGCGACAAGGTGACCATTCCTGAAATCCAAAACCGCAAGCGCGGCGAGCTCCGCATTGAACTGCAGGAGAAGCTGGGTCTTTCGGTCGAAGAAAAATCAGAATACAACGATGAACTAACAGCAGACCAGGTCATTCGGCTCGATCCGCCGGCAGGCACACAGGTTGCAAGAGGATCGACCATCACCTTGTACTGGAGTCTGGGAAAAGAACAGAAACAGGTATCCATGCCGGATCTGATCGGGCTGGACCGGGAGACGGCGGAGGCACGGCTCGTGGAGAACCGTTTGTCGATAGGAACGGTTCTCCCGGCTGATTCAGCGGCAACAGGCAATATGGTGAAGAAGCAATCCGTGACCCCGGGAGATCTGGTTCCCGAAGGAACCACTGTCGATCTCACGTTCGAAAAGACGATGCCGGATCCTACCCCGACGCCCGTCGCAACCGCCACCGTGGATCCGTCCGCTACGCCGACAGCACCTGCCGCGACGGACAGTGGACCGGCGCAGACCAAAACGACCATCCAGGTCGAATTGCCCGTTACGGTCACTGGGGATACGGCCCAGCTTACCGTTGTGGTCCGGAATACGGTCACCGCAGTGGAGGAAGTGCTGATGGATGCGACCGTGGCGCGGGCGGACTATCCATATGCAGTGGTCGTGCCGATTCCGGACGGTGGCGGCATTACGGTTCTGATTTACATCAATGGGAATCTGGAACTGCAGAAGGAGTTTTGATGACAGTACCCGGCAAAAAGGATGTGAAGGCTTCGGGCAAACAGGCAGGCGATCCCGTGGAAATGGCTGAAGGCATGATCATCAAAGGGGTGGGCGGGTTTTATGAAGTATGGCTGCCCGGCCATGACAGGAGCATCACCTGCAAGGCGAAAGGCGTTTTCAGGCGGGAAGGACTGGTTCCGCTGGCAGGGGATCGTGTACGCATCGAAGCCCACCGGACCGAACCGGGCCAGGGATTCATCGAAGAATTGCTTCCGCGAAAGAATCTGTTTGTCCGACCCCCGGTTGCAAACATGGACCGAATGGCCATCGTCCTTTCAGCATCCACCCCTGCGCCGGATTTTCATCTGACCGACAAGCTTCTGATAGCCTGCGAACTGCGTCATATTCTTCCCCTGCTGCTCATCAACAAGGCCGATGCGGCTGAACCCGGCCGGGTGGAGGAGTTGAAGGCCATCTATGCGCCGAGTGGTTATCCGGTCATCACGGTCAGCTGCAGAACGGGAGAGGGGATGGCGGAACTGGGCACGCTGCTGGCTGGCAGCATGACCGCATTTGCCGGACAATCCGGTGTCGGCAAGTCCACCCTGATGAACGCGCTGATAGCGGAGTCCCATATGGCAACCGGCGAGTTGAGCGATAAAATCCAACGGGGAAAGCATACAACCCGCCATGCCGAACTTCTCCCAATGGCTCGTTCGGGATGGCTGTGCGATACCGCCGGGTTCAGCACCTATCAGCTTGATACGGTCGAACATGGCGATCTGGGGCTCTACTATCCGGAATTCGACCTGGAAGGCATCAATTGCCGCTATCAGGGGTGCAGCCATCTGAAGGAACAGGGATGTGCGCTGCAGGAAAAACTGGATGCGGGGCTGATTCCGAAAAGCCGGTATGAAACCTATGCCATGTTCTATGCGGAACTGAAGGAACGACATGAAAACAGATACAAGTGAACGGACACATGAAAGCAGATCCAAGTGAACGGACACATGAAAGCAGATCCAGGGATAACCACTGCCTGTCAACTGATACAGGTGGATGAACGGAGAGATAACATGGCTTTGCTGGCACCATCCATCCTTTCTGCGGATTTTTCGAAACTCGGGGATCAGATCGGTTTGATCGGCGCATCCGGTGCGGATCGCATTCACGTTGACATCATGGACGGACATTTTGTTCCGAACATTTCCTTTGGTCCCATGGTGCTTGCGGCTGTGAGGCCGTTCAGCAAACTGCCGATGGATGTCCATCTCATGGTGACGGAACCGGAGAGGCAGATGGAGGCGTTTGTGAAGGCCGGTGCGGACAGCATCACGTTTCATGTGGAAACGACACCTCATGCAGACCGCCTGCTGTGTGAAATCCGCGCACAAGGGAAGCTTGCCGGCATATCGCTGAATCCCGCCACCTCTCTGCA
>JAIFNI010000127.1 GCA_020047785.1 Clostridia bacterium | reverse complement strand
TTTCGCCTATCCTACCACATTCATTCTCATATATGATAGCTGAATATATTGATTATATCTCTAAGACTCAGCAAGAAAGCTAAAAAACATAAGGTGCATTCGACCGGATCTCCCAATACTTGGCCTCCTTTACGGGCGGAAATATGTATGATGAAGCGGGCAATTGCCTGCTCTATTCTGCGGAAAACGTCGAACGGTTTGTGAAATTTACAGATATGTATAAAAAAGGTCATGCCCCCAAAGACTCCATCAATTGGGGATTTGCGGAAATGGTCGACAATTTTACCGGAGGTCTGACCGGTACGCTCAACAACGATACGGAGGTTGTCGCCACCTGCAAGGAGCGAATGAAAGAAGGGGAGTGGAGTGTGCTGCCCATCCCGCGCAGCACGGTGGATGGAAAGATTTATGGTACTGCCGGCTCTGCTTATGCATATGGCATATCAGCCAATTCAAAGAACCCGGACAAGGCCTGGAAATTCATTGAGTTTCTGTCAAGACCAGAAAACAACGCGGCTTATGCCAAGGTCATGACCTTGATTCCTGTACGCACGGATATCAAGGACGATCCGTTCTTTTCTGCCGATGGTCCAATGGCCGGTTTCATCAATGAGCTGAATGACCCGGATTATGTGCTGCAGGCCGGATATGGTCCATTCAACTGGATGGATATGCATGAGGGTCCCATGCACGCTGAAGTTCAAAAATATCTGCAAGGCGATCAGACAGCTGACGAAACACTGAAAAAACTGTCTGACGAGTTGTCCATACGAATGAAAAAGCACCTTGAAACGAACCCTGGTACTGTTTCGAAGGCAAGAGCCCTGGTGAAATAATCCGTAATGGTGAGACAGAGGGGAGAAGCGAAATGAGTTTCTCCCCTCTGACTTGTTCTTGAAACACGCGCGCCTCTCCCTGGAGGAAAAGCATGCTGCGAAATGATGCGAAGTACGCAAAGAAATTCCAAAAAACCGCGTTGGAGCCTTATCTTCTTCTTTTGCCTGTTCTGGTTTCCATGCTGTTCATGTTCGGCTATCCGCTGATCAACAGTTTTTTGCTTTCCTTCACCCATTATCGGCTGATTGAACCGAACAATATTTATTTTAACGGAATGGAAAATTTTGTTAATCTATTTCAAAAGGACGAATACCTCGGGCTGGTCGCGATGAACTCTTTGAAATGGGTTCTCGGTTGTGTGAGTGTACAATTCTTTTTGGGACTCGTTCTTGCGCTTGCTCTGAAAAAACCCTTCAAGGGGCGAGGTGTCTACCAGTCCATCATCTTCGTCCCATGGGCTTTTTCCAGCTTTGCAGTGGGACTGATGTTCCGCTGGTCGTTCAACGGAGAATATGGGGTCATTAACGACCTCTTGATGAGATCAAGCCTCATCACTGAAAAAATCTCCTGGCTTGGTTCGTCCAAGTTGTCGCTCCTCACGGTCATCATCGCAATGGTTTGGATAGGGGTTCCCTTTTTTGGCATCATGCTCCTGGCCGCGCTGCAGTCCATTCCATCAGAAATCTATGAAGCTGCTGTGCTGGACGGATGCGGCGCCATCAGGAAGTTTTTCTCAGTCACCCTTGCCTATATAAAACCGACCATCATCGTAACGATTCTGCTTCGTACGATATGGGTCTTCAACGCGGTGGAGATGATAATGGTTGTCACAGAGGGAGGGCCTACCTATTCTTCGGAAACCCTGGCATCCTACATATACAGTCGTGCTTTCTCCACGTACGACTTTGGATTGGCAGCGGCACTCGGAACGGTTTTCATGGTTGGTCTGTCAGCCTACGCGCTGGTTTTCCTGCGTGTGACGAAATTCGAGGAAGCGGGTGATTTCTAGTATGCGCAGATATCTATCCCCTCATATGGTGAAACAGGGTGCCCTGAACTTCTGCCGATTTCTGCTGCTTGGCGTCTATCTCTTCTTTGTTCTGGCACCTGTTTACTGGATGGTCATCACGGCATTCAAAACCGATACGGAGATTGTCAATGTCAACAACATCACGTATTTCCCCCAACATTTTACGTTGGATAATTTCATTTCTCTCTTTTCACAATTGAAATTTGGCGGATTTCTCAAGAACAGCATCATTCTTTCCACCGGAACCGCCATTGTTGTTCTCATATACGCCATACTCGGCGGATATGCACTGGCCCGGTACAAGTTCCGTGGTAAAAGCACCATTATTCTGTTCTTTCTCATTTCACAGATGATTCCGGGTATTCTTGTCATTATCCCGCTATACCTTATCTTTGCCAAGCTCCATCTGATCAACACGCTTTTCGTGCTGCTGATAATTTACATAATGGGAAACACACCGTTTTGTGTCATCACCATGCGAAGCTTCTTCGAGCGGATTCCTGTATCCCTTGAGGAGGCGGCACGCGTTGATGGCTGCAGCAGAATGGAGGCACTCGTCCGTGTCATTATTCCTGTTTTGTTTCCCGGCATTGTGGCGGTTTTTATTTTCGCTTTTACTGGTGCCTGGAACGATTTGCTGGCCGGTGTCATCTTCACATCCAGCCAGGCAAAATGGACGGTCCCGGTCGGCATGAAATCGTTGATCGGCAAGTATAATGTCAGATGGGGCGAATTGATGGCCGGAGGGACGCTGGCGCTGCTTCCGACCGTCATCATGTTCGCGTTCGTCCAGCGGTATGTCGTCGATGGCCTGACTGCAGGTTCTGTCAAAGGTTGAAAGGATTGGGTTCATGCTTCACGAACTGCTCGAAGTCATCCGGCATCCGGAAGAAGAAGCAAAAGGATATACACGCTGGTGGTGGTACGGCTGTGCTGTCACACGGGAAGGCATCGCCACGCAATTGGAAGCGATGAGTGCTTCCGGATTTGGCGGGGTGGAAATACAGATTCTGTACCCTATCCGGCCAGACAATCCGGAGAAGGGGATTCGGAATATCCCTTTTTTTTCTCCTGAATTTTTCGACATTCTTTCCTTCACCCAACTC
Source organism: Clostridia bacterium (assembly GCA_020047785.1). Taxonomy (GTDB): domain Bacteria; phylum Bacillota; class Clostridia; order DSM-8532; family DSM-8532; genus JAEWSN01. The sequence goes on along the minus strand of JAIFNI010000127.1, from coordinate 6,650 downwards.
GAATGTGAAAAACGGGGGTTGAGGCTTGATCTCACACTGGGCTCCAGCTGGCCCTTCGGTGGACCATTCGTGCCAAGCGAACTGGCGATGCAGTGTGCCATTCCTTATCAGATAGACCTGCACGGTCCCTGCGAATACGAATGCGACCTGACGACCCGAATTGTTGGGGAAGTCAGTGTCGCGGTGATGGGACGCATGCAGGATTGCGTGATGCTTCCGGAAACCGTTACGGACATCACCGATCGGTTCGTTGTCAAACACCTGTTTGGTTGGCCCTGGGGCACTCGCATGGAGCCGCTTCATATCCCGGAAGGCAACTGGAAGATTGTTTTCTTCGTGATACACCGGTATCGACAAATGGTCGGAAAGCCCGCACCGAATGCGGAAGGTTATGTCATCGATCATTGCCGTTCCGATGCTGTCTCCTGCTTCTTCGAGAACATGGTGCAGCCGATTTCGAACCATCTCGGTTACGGCGCAATAAATTCCTTCTTCTGCGACTCAATCGAATGCGATGGTCACAACTGGTCCGGCATTCTGCTGGACGAATTCCAGAAAAGACGTGGCTATGATTTGCGTCCCCATGCCTACGCACTTTGGGGGGATTTGGGTGACATTTCTCCAGATGTGCGTCACGACTACTTCCTGACCATGTCTGAATTGACCATCGAGAATTTTTTTGAACCCTTCACAGCCTGGTCGAAGCGGAATGGCGCACAGGCCAGGATACAGGCACACGGCACCTGGGCGGACATCCTGAAGGCGTATGCGACTGCGGACATTCCAGAAGGCGAGACATTCGGCGACCAGAATGTTCTCGGCTGCAATACGATTCACCGGCGGCTGGCTGTTTCCGCAGGCCATCTGTACGGGAAAAAGATCATCTCGAACGAAACCTTCACCTGGTTGTGCAAGCCGCGTTTCACGGAAACGCCGGAAATTCTGAAAGCCGCCGTGGATGCCGTGTTTCTGGATGGGATGAACATGATTGTCAATCACGGCTTTCCATACTCGGAACCCGATGCCGAAGAACGGCTGCCTTTCTACGCGTCCTGCCATCTCTGCAACGACACGCCCTGGTGGCCCCACTACCGCCATCTTGCACGCTACATCCAGACTGTTTCCGCCTTGCTTCGAAGGGGACGTCATGTATCGGAAATCGGCATTTTCCTTCCTCAGGCGGACATCTGGTCCGACAACCTGCTCTCCGATCTGCACATGGCGATGAAACTTGAGGAGCATATCGGCCGCGATGTGGCAGACGCCATCGCAAAGGCGGGCTACTGGTTCGATTATCTCAATGATGATGCCCTCGTACGGCTGGGGAGCCTGTGTGAGGGAGGCATCCGGATTGGCGGAAACGAATACCGCGTCATCCTGCTGATCGGATGCACCCGCCTGGACGAAAAGACGGCGGAGTGCCTGCATGCTTTTGTTGAGGCCGGCGGGGTTCTGATTGCAGCCGAACAGATTCCGCTGCAAGGGTGCGGTCTGATGGACAGGAAACAAAAAGACGAGAGGGTGCGATCCTGTATCGAAGAACTTTTTGGCAGTAAGAGACAACCGGGTTCGGTACGCCCGTACCTGACTTATGAACAATGCAGCGAAGAATCCGACCAAAATGGCATCAGATCCGGCCAGATTGCACCAGAAAGTCAATCAACGGACGTGCGTGCTTTCAAGCGTCATGTCGGCAAGGGAGACGCCATCTTCGTTCCTGACCGTCGTGCATCACTGATTTCCGCTCTTCAGGACACGCTCCGTCCGGATGTGACCCTTTCCTGTCCGGATACGGTGGGATATGTCCACCGCGAAGAAGGAGATACCCACTTTTATTTCCTGTCGAACATATCTCCGAAAGAATGCCGCAATACAGCATTCTTTCGGGATCGGCACACCGGCTTCCGTGTTTTTTCTCCTGAGACCGGCGAAGAGATTCACGCGCATTCATTCGAGGAAGCATCGGACGGCATGCGGGTGGTTCTCGACCACCCGCCATATGGCGCACTTGTCGTATTTTTTTCTCCTGAAGTGGACTTGGCAAGGGTCCGCATGAATGGTGCTGTTGAATATATTTCCGAAACAGACCTTGTTAACTGGACTTTTTCTGTACCCTCGTTGGGCTTCACAGCATCAATGCCGGAACCAACCTCTTGGGAAGAGCAGCCAGCTTTACATTACTATTCGGGTGAAGGCCGGTATGCGTGTACATTCACACTGGATGCGGAGATTTTGCCCGACCAGCAGGTGAGGTTGGTACTGACAAGCCTGTTCTGTTCCGCTGAAGTATGGGTGAATGGATTTCATGCAGGCGACCTGTGGAAATCGCCCTATCATCTTGATATCGGCAGGCATCTGCATCAGGGAAGCAACAACCTGTTGCTTGTTGTGACGAATCCCCTCATCAATGAACTCCTGAATCCCGGTCTTCGAGACACGCCGTTGCCAATCGTTCTGCCATACTGGCCGTATTTTGGTAATGTCATCAACAACATCAGACAGGAGCGGCTTTCCTATGAAGCGGAAAGAGCGGCTATCCTTACCCCCCAACGCTCAGGGCTGTCCGGGTCCGTGCGCCTGTGTGTGATGAATCCGAGCATGTAAATGACATCGATGGTGTCATTTACACACCGAATCACGTGATTCCGTGCCTACAGCGGCACGCCGCTGTAGGTACGCCGCTGTAGGTACGCCGCTGTAGGTACGCCGCTGTAGGCACGCCGCTGTAAGCATGCAAGTTGCGAATCGCAATTTGCATGAAAAAGTCGAAAAACGCCTTTTTGCATGAGAATCAAGCATTGGTACTCGTTTATAGAAGGATCATTTCTTAAAAAACGCCTCTACCTCGCTGCAAAGCGCTTTGATCAGAGCATCAAGCTCCGGCATGTGCGTCTTCACGAGCCACAGGTCTCCGTCGGCAGCTGCGTTTTCCATTTTAAGAGCCAGTTGGCTCAGACTGGCGTCATCGAGCAGTTTTGCCGTACTCTTGATCGTATGGGCTTCCCGCCTTGCCCCATCGCTGTCTCCCTCGGCCAGATTTGCGGTCAGTGTGTGGAACCGGTTTGGAACATCAAAAATCACATCTTCCAAGACACCCCTCATGAGGTCTTCATCCCCCATCAGGCGGTCCAGAAGAGCTTTCGGGTCGAACCTTCGAATCCTTTCTGCATCAATCGGAAATAATGAGGTCTGTTGGCGCATATGTGACAAAACTACTGGGTCTTTTCTCCCGGGGAGCCAGCGATCCAGCACCTCCGCCAGTTCATGCGGCGAGACGGGCTTTGCTATATAATCGTTCATTCCCGCGTCAAGGCACAATTGCCTGTCTCCCTGCATGGCATGTGCAGTCATTGCAATGATGGGAATTTTTCTGTCCGGCACCAGAGAGACGATGGGGACGATTTGTTTACCGGGATCCGCACTGCGGGTGGCAGATCCCTCCTTCTGGAACAGGCTGCCCCGAATGGCTTCAGTAGCCTGCAGTCCATCCAGTACCGGCATTTGGACATCCATCAGGACAAGGTCGTAATGGATTGTTTCGAGTGCGCGAAGGGCTTCCTTGCCATTCGCCACCGCATCTGCCTTCAATCCGAACTTTCTGAGCATGCCCAAGGCCACCTGCTGGTTGGTGATGTTATCCTCAGCCAGAAGAATCCGAGCGTTCCTTCCGGTAAACCGGTCTGCAAGCGTTTGCGCATCGGGAAGAAACTCCGAAGGTCTGACGGGTTTCCCCTCGCTTCCTTGAATTTCCCGTGACACGTCGAGGGTAAGAGAATGAAGCAATTCCTGTTGCCTGACTGGTTTGTTCAATACGGTGAAAAATCCCAATCCACTCAAACGCTGAGAGTCGACCGCTTTCCCGAGAGGGGTCAGCAGTATCAGACGGGTTTCCTGAAAACGGGAGTTCGACAGGATGGCCTCGCCAAGAGCCTCTCCATTCATGCCAGGCATGTGGAGATCAATCAAGGCTATGCGGAATGGGTCGCTGGAACCATAAGCTTGCTCCATGGACTCCAGCGCTTCTTCGAAGCTTGAAGCTCCATGCGGGTCCATGCCCCATGCGGTCAGACGGAGAAACATGGATTCCCGGAAGGTGACATTATCGTCCACAATCAGTATTTTTACATGCTTCAAGGCAGACTGGGAATGTTTATCCCTGCAAACATCGACCAATTGCTTACGAAGGCGTGCCGTGAAGCGGAACTCGGAACCGCACCCCTCTGCACTTGACACATCGATTTGTCCGTCCATCAGCTCTGAAAGCTGTTTGGCAATCGCGAGTCCGAGGCCGGTCCCGCCATATTTTCGAGTGGTGGAGGTATCGACCTGGGAAAATTTGTCGAACAATCGGCTCAGACTGTTCTTGGGAATGCCGATGCCGGTATCGCGTACGGAGATGTGAAGGAGGACTTCGGCGTCGGTCTCCGATTTCAATTCGGCCCGGATGACGACTTCTCCTTCCGATGTGAACTTGATGGCATTGCTGGTCAGGTTCGTGAGAATCTGACGCAGGCGACCGGGATCTCCCCTCAGCAGACAGGGGGTTGCCGGTTCAACATGGCATATGAGCTCCAGACCTTTCGCATGCGCCGGTATGGCCATGGCCGTCACAAAGTCATCAAGCATACTGATCAAATCGAAATCCATTTCCTCGAGTTCCATTTTTCCTGCCTCAATTTTTGAAAAATCGAGGATATCGTTGATCAGGCTGAGGAGATACTCTCCGCTGCTGAGGATTGTTTCCGCAAAATGATACTGCGTGGTGTCCAGCTCTGTGTCCAAAAGCAAACGGGACATTCCGATGACGCCATTCATGGGGGTGCGGATTTCATGGCTCATATTGGCAAGAAAGGCACTCTTGGCCCGCGTGGAATCTTCCGCCCGGGCCAGGGCCCGATCCAGTTCGAGGTTCTTGGTCTCAAGCTGAAGCGCATACTCCGATACTTTTTCCTCTGCCATGATTCGCATCGTGACATCTCTGGCGGCGGAATGGATAACGTTGCCCTGAACCTTTGACCGCCATTCGATCCTCCGATAGGTGCCGTCCCGGCACAGACACCTGTTTTCAAAGATGCGGATTTGGTGCGCTGTGCAAAGGACCATTGCGGCAAGTGTGTTATCCTTGTCCTCCGGATGAACGAAATCGAGCAAGCTGTGACCGACCAGATCGAGGTGGGAGAAACCGAATATGGCTTCCCATTCCGAATTGACCCGAATGAGCAGGCCGTCTGCATCCGTAATGCAAAGCAAGTCAAGGCTCGAATCGAAATATTGCGCCAACTCTTCGCTCTTTTCCTGAAAACGGGTCTGCTGCTGGCGAATGCTTGCATCCGTCCGCCGGATGGCCACATAGGCCAGGCCCATCAGACCGAGAATCAGAAATGCACCGATCAACCCGAACCATCCCTGCATACGGAAGGAACTCCTGTACGCTGAGGTTTCGTCGTACATCATCAGCAGAACTCCGACATCCTTTCCTTTGACATCGAAAAGAGGGAAAGCTGTGGAAGCCCACTCTGTTTCATGGAGGTCGAAATTCTTCTGCATCTTTTCACTGTTGCGTTGGTTCAACTGGGAATCCGCCCAGAAAAGGATATCGTCCAGCATGTCATTTTTCGAGTAGAAACTTGTAACAGAATTCGGGAGCCGGGTCCAATCGGGTTTCCGTTCAAGCAGACGCGTACCTTCCTCCCAGGTCTGCCGGTTCAGAAGTTCCTTGCGAAGGAGGACAGCCAGCTGCGTGTCCGCAAGGCCGTTCAGTTCCTGCAGAATCACCTCGATTTCCTTGCCGAGTTCAAGGTACCCGATGGGTTTCCCGTCAACGAGAACCGGTTCGACCACGCGGAGCGTGAAGGTACCCAGAGGCCCGAGCTCCAGCCCGGAAGCGGTTCGACCTGTGCGCTCCGCTTCTCTGGCGGTGAAGCGGTCGATTGTGTCGCCAAATTTCTCCGGGCTGTGCAGGCGAAGCAGGCAAACCCGGTTCCTGTCCAAAAAATAGAAGTGTGTCACACCAAACGTGTCATGCTGCTCCTGATACATTGGCAATCCGTATCTGAGAAGGTCCTCACGATCCCCCTCCATCAAGGCGCGGCGCATGGATTCATCCGAGGCGATTGCGCGCAGCACCATGGCCATCCCGTTCGCCTGCTGGTCCAGCGCCCTGTCATAGGCCAAAGACATCTCTTCTGAACTGTACGTGGCTTTCTCGGCCATCTGGTGGTGCTGCTGCAGCCACAGGAGTACCTGTGTTCCGGCAATCAGCAGCACGACGACGAGGCCGATCATCGGCAGTAATCTGCGCATGACGGGATTTTTTTCGAATTCGAACAAACCGGTTTTTCTGTCCATCATATTCTGCGGTCCTCCTGGCGGTCTGTGCGTGCGCGTCTGTGTCGTGATGCTGTGGATTGCAGGCACATGTTCGGATTCATTTCCATATTCACAGCCATACGCATTCCCATAATGTGCATCCAAAAGGAGTATTTCCCTAAAATGCTTTCGTATCAAGCATTTTAGGGTAATCATGTGATAGATATACCCTCAAGCCTGAAAGTCAAATCGGAAGAAATTCAGAAAAAACCGGCTTGACCCAGGCAATGGCAGTCATCGGCTGGAAAAAAGGAATGAAAATCCAGAAAGCCAGAGAGTTT
>JAIFNI010000292.1 GCA_020047785.1 Clostridia bacterium | reverse complement strand
GATGCATCAGGGTACCATAACGCATGGCGTGTTCGTCTTCCCTCTTGCCGGTCATGAACACAGGAAGCACACCGGCGGCGGTTATCCGCATTCCGTCATCTGCTGCGTTCTGAGCGGCATTGGCGGAAACCGTTCCACCGTCTGCTGCGTTCAGATCGGTATCGGAAGAAACCGTCCCATCGTCTGCCGCGTTCTGATCGGCATCGGAGGAAACCGTCCCGCTGTCGGCTGTCCGGGATGCAGGAACCATACAGGCAAGCCGGAATGCATCTTCCAATTGTGCGGATTCTTCGTCCCGTTCCTCCCATAAACGCTTCAAAGCGGTTACCGTCATCTTGGCCGGCACAACGGCGAGAATGGGGAAATCGCTTCTCCATGCCAGACGGCGGGCTGTTTCATGCAAATCCGCGGTCATCCGTTCCCGAAGCGGATCAGGCTTCACCGCATCGAACAGACTGATTTGGCCAGGCATGCCCCGATTGTCGGAGACCATCGGCACTTCCTCTTCCATTTCCTTCTCCGTCACCCTCGGGACAGCAATGGCTTCCATCCGCATGCAGGCCACATCGTTCCTTGTATGGACATGCAGGGAAGGTGCACCGGCATATTTCCCAAAAGAAGCTCCCCATGCAGCCAGAAGCCATTGGGCATGGCTCCGCAGCGGCAGGACGGCGCCAGCCGGCAGTGGACCGGTTGCAGGCAAATCCGTCAAATCATCGAGCATATCCAAGGGCGCATGGACCGCACCGCATATGAAGAGACGCTCCTTGGCCCGTGTAAGCGCCACATACAGGATTCGCATTTCCTCGGAGAGCATCTCGCGAAGCAGGACTGCCTGCAGGGCCCGTTTCGCGGCGGTGGGCCAGGCAGCGCCGACACCGGGCTTCATGCCGTCGGGCCCGAAGCCGTATCGGGGATGGAAAAGAATGCGGTTCCGGCGGTCCTTCAGATTGAATGTCTTTCCCGTACCACAGAGCAGGACAACCGGATATTCGAGTCCTTTGCTTTTGTGGATGCTCATCAGGCGGACAACATCCTCACCCTCTCCGATGACTTTCGCTCCGTCCATATCCCCTTTACCGGCACGCAGACGCTCCACGTACCGGATGAACTGGAAAAGGCCGCGGTATCCGGTGGTCTCGAAACGGGCAGCCCGTTCCACCAGCAGCCGGAGATTGGCCAACCGCCTTCGTCCCTGAGGAAGCGCCGCTGCGTGAAGCGCATATCCGGTCTCGTCAAAGAGTCTTTCCAGCAATTCTCCAACCGGAATCATTTGTGCCAGATCACGCCATTTTTCGATTCTTTCGAGAAAGGCGCGGCACAGCTCACCCTCCGGACCAGTCTGTTTTGTAAGGCAATCGAACAGGGAACCTGCCGGTTCTGCCCGACGCACCGTGGCCATGGCAGTCTCGCTCCATCCGAACACCGGGGAGCGCAGGACTGCTGCCAGCGGAATATCCTGCTGCGGATTGTCCAGCACTTGAAGCAGAGAAAGCACAACCCCCACCTCCACTGAGGCGAAATATCCCGACCCGGTGTCGGAAAACAGCGGAATGCCCTGCAGCGCGAATTCTTCGACGAAAATCTGACTGCGTCCGCTTGTGGCACGAAGCAGGATTGCACAATCGGCATATCGGAGCGGACGCTGACCTTCCTTGCCGAGGACGGAAAAAGGCTGGTCCCCTTCCATCCCAATCATCATCCCGCGAAGGGTCCGCGCAGCCCAGACCGCTTCCGCCTGGACCGATTCCATCTCCTCCGGCGGAAGAATTTCCGCATCCGGATCAACGGCTCCGTCATCGGAAGAACCACTCTCCTCCTCGGATTCCGACTCGGCATTACCGGCAGCTTCCGTCCCGGCAATCCCTTTGGACAGGGACATTGCGGACACCGCGACGGACCTGGTGTGGGGTTCGGAAACGGTTCCGGCAGCTGTATCGATGAGGTGGAATTCCACAGGGGCTCCGGCAAGACCTTGCCAATCGGGAAAGACAGCCCCTGCCTGCAGCGCTTCCTCCTCCGTGTAATCCAGTTCTCCCAGCTTTCCGGTCATCAGCCGGCTGAATGCAAGGTTGACTGCTTCCAGGACCGGCTTGCGGCTTCTGAAGTTTCTGTGAAGCAGAATCTTTCGTCTGCCTGCTCCCTCCTTGTCCGGATAGGCGGCATATTTCCCGAGAAAAAGTTCCGGCATTGCCTGGCGAAAACGGTAGATGCTCTGTTTCACATCACCGACCATGAACAGGTTCCCAAAATCCTCCCGCTGCGTGGCAACAGAACCCAAAATGGTTTCCTGCACAAGATTGCTGTCCTGGTATTCGTCGATCATCACGGCAAACCAGCGTTCCCGCATGGACACGGCCAAGGCGGAAGGCCTGCCGGCACCATCCGCAGCCGGCTCTGCGAGGAGGTTCAGTGTCATATGTTCCATGTCATCGAAATCCAGCAGGTTTTTTCGCCGCTTCATCCGGCTGTAGACCCTGTCAAGTGCCCGCACCAGTTCCACCAGTTTCGACATCCGGCCGTGTTCCGCACGGATATCGGTGCAGACGGAATCCGAAGGACCGGGAAAGGTTTCTTTCCGAAGGCGTTCCAAGCCATCCTTCAGTTTTTTTCTCATTGCCTGCAACCGATCCCGAAGGATCGGATCGGCATCCTTCTGCGCACGCTTCAGCGTCGTGAACCGAGCAAGCGCGTGTTCACCGAATGCCTTGTCCCAGCCCATCGACAAGGACTGCCGAAGCTTCAGGAGAAGCTCGGCATCCTCCTGAAAGGTTCGGGCATATGAATCAAATCCGGTGTCCTCCGCAAGACGGCAGGCCCGTTCCGCTTCCACCGAAAGATCATCCAGCACCCAGCCGGCCTGTTCCATCAGGATGGCGCCCCAGACAGTCTCAACAAAATCAGTTTTTTCCGGAATCAGCATCCGTTCAAGCGAATCATCCATCCATCTGTCCGGAAAAGGCATGGAGCGGGACTGTCGCCAAAGGTCGAGAATCTGCCCGCGCAGCCGGCTGTCATCCCGATATCCGGCATAGCAATCGAGCAGATCCGCAAGACCCGGCTCCAGACGCTCCATTCCGTATCGGTCGTCCATAAGCCGGTCCATCGCTTCCGCCAGCATGAGCGTGCATTCGGTCTGTTCACCGACCCGGAATCCCGGCTCCAGCCCGGCCAGATGAAAATTCTCCCGCAGCACGGACAGACAGAAGGCATGGATCGTGGATATCGGGGCGTCGGCAACAAGCGACGATTGTCGGCCTGCCCGCACATCGCCCGCGGAAGCCAGTGAAAGCAGGGCCTTTCTGATTCGTTCCTTCATTTCTGCCGCGGCCGCCTGGGTAAAAGTCACCACAAGAATCCGATCGAGATCCGGCGGGTTCTCCCCTTCCGTCACCAACCGGACAATCCGTTCCACCAGCACCGCCGTTTTGCCGGAACCGGCCGCCGCCGCGACAAGGAGATTGCATCCGCGCGATTCGAGCACGGCCGTCTGTTCTGGCGTCCAGTTCATTCCGCACCTCCGCTTCTTCGTATCTCCGTATCGCCGATAATGGCGGGACGATCCCAGAACACACCTCCGATGCCCGGCTCAAACCGGCATACATGGCCATATGGGCAGGAATCGCAAGCCTTCAGTTTTGCAGTCCTGACAGGTCTCACCGGAATCCGTCCCGCCGAAAGATCTCCCCCGAGGTCGGCCATGACCTCATCCACCAGCTTGCCGAGTTGTTCGAATTCATCACGGGTCAGGGTCCTGGTCCGGGCGGAGATGCTTCCGTCCCGGTTCATGCCTGCCTTCAGGATCTCCGACGTGCCGGATAGCAGGATTTGTCCGTCCATGGCCGACAGAATGGCAGGATCATCCACAACAAAGCCGGTGAGCCGCATCCTGCGGTTCCGTTCCGACTCGGCGCCTTCGACGGAACTGTCCCGTGTCCGGATGTCGGGGGGCTCCATCCTCATATGAAAAATCCCCGCCGGAAAGACCGGCTTTCCATCGGTATGCGCCGAATCCTCCCGCAGGCTGGACAGGGCAACGGCCAGATAGGCGGGAAGCTGCAGGGAAAGACCATTCGCAATATCGGAAAGAGCCAGGGCCCGGTCTCCCGATTTGTAATCGATCACGCGCACATGCCGCCCATCCGGTGCCTCATGCATGTCAAGCCTGTCCAGGCGTCCCTGAAGCCGCATGAGTCCGCCATCCGGCAGGCGGACGGCATATGGGGGAAAGGAACCGGTTCCGCCGAATCCGAGTTCGTGCCCGTAGGGCCTGAAGGAACCGGCCCTGATTTGCCCGGCAATGCATCCCGCGGCAGTCATGGCTGCTTTTTCCAGCCGCTCCGCAAACCAGGCCGCCAGACCGGGATGCAGCGGGGAAATGCCGGTCCCTTTTCGGATGCCTGCACGCACCGCATCGGCCACATAGTCCGGAAGGCGCGATGCCTGATAGGCTTCCCACCCGCCGTCCCGCTCGACAGCCACCAGCACGGCATCCAGAATGTCATGCATCAGCAGGCCAAACCCAACATCCCGAAGACCTGATTCCTCACGTTCCTGCAGCATGGCGGCATGTCTTGCGAACCACGAGAACGGGCATTTCCGGTACATCTCGAGCGAGGAGATGCTGCCGGTGAGCACCCCGCCATACCGGGCGGCGAACCATTCGGGAGAAAGGGATGCCAGATTGCGCCAATTCAGCCCTTCCAGGACCATCCGCCGGGCATGTTCCATGCCCGACTGCCTGCCGCAGATCTGAAACATGGCCTGAACCAGATTCGGAGAGCCCGACAAGCCCGTGTCGCGAAGAAGCGGAACCAGTGCGTCGAGCAAGGCAGCCGGGGTTGTGGCCCAGTCGACTTCCGGGGAATACCCGTCGGGACCGGTCCCTGATTCCAGGGTCCAGCCTTCCTGCAGGAGCGGAAACAGGTTGTGAAGCTCACGCCAGACAGGCGACGGCTGGAGACCCTTTCCCTCCGTGTCGGAAACGGGACGGCTGAGCCAGAGACCCTGGGAGGCCATCGTCAGGACCGATTCAAGTTCATCCCTCCGTTCCTGTGAAACCGACCGCGTGTCAGGAGCCAGTTCCACACCCATCCCGGACAAAGTGCGGCGATCGTTGTCGGACAGCAGGCCTTGTCCGCCGGACCCGGATGGAATCCATCCTTCTATGGCGCCAAGTACGAAAAGGTGCCTGATTTCCGCCGTACGGGAGCGGGATGGCGTTCCGACGAACACTTCATCGAGCGCCGGCGGGATGATGCCTGTGGAACCGCTCTCCAGACCCGTCTGCAGCATACCGTGCAATTCCGTGAGGGTGACGGTCCCTTCTCCGGACAGTTCAAGCACCTGATCCATCAGATCGCAGGCGGATTGCCAGATCTGGCGCATGTGGCCCGCCTGGACAAGATGCCCGTCCCGTTCCAGGCACAAGGCGCGTGTTTCGATGGCTCCGGGCACCTCCCAGGACAGAAGCAGTCCGATGTAGGCTTCAAGCGCAACCCGCACAGGAACAGGCCCATGAACGGATCTTCGAAACCCGGCCAGCGGGATCGCGAGGATCTCCCGGGCCTCCTCCATCTCCGGATCAGACAAAACCCCATCGCACCACATTCGTCTTCCGCGCATCCCGACCGCAAGCGCATGATTCTCCAGCCGATCGGTCAGACTGCGTCCGATGGGCAACAGGCCCGACTTGAGCAGACGGAAGACATCATCGTGCCGCCAGCCGCCCCGAAGAATGTCGAAAACCGCAAGGAGGGTCACGGAAACCGGGTTTCCGGCCAGAGATTCCTTTCGGTCCATAAAATGCGGGATGCCATGCAAGTGAAATATCCGTCGGACACCGGACGCATACTCCGCCGTATCCGGAACCAGTACGGCGATTTCCCGGAAACGCAAGCCGTCATCCCGGCACAGTCCGACGATGCGTCTTGCGCAGGCATGCATTTCCTCCTCCGGGTTTGCATGCGCCATCATCCGGATATCCCGAATCCGATCCTTGCATCGGATGTTTCCTGAAGCGGAAAGACTGCGGTTCAGAAAGGCAAGTCCCGACCCTGCCGCATGCCGGTAATCAATCCCTGTCGTACAAGTCTGCCTGACAGGAACCCCTTTTTCAGCCGCCTGCTTCAGCAGAAAATCGAGCGCGGCCCGAGCCGGCCTGCCGGATTCAGCGCGAAAGGCGGTTCCGGAAGCATCCGTTGACGGAAGACGCAGCGTGACTGTGACAGATTCCGCATGCAGCATCAATGCCAGGATCAGGCGGAGCTGAACGGGCGAAAACCGCAGGAATTGATCAAAACAGAGAAACACGCCTTCCATGCCCGGCATGTTGTCCAAGCGATCGGCAGCCATCGCCAAACGATCTTCCCCATCCAGATAGCCATGGCCATCCATCGAACCCGCATAGGCTTCCCCGACAAGGGCCAATTCATGCAACTTCACGGACAGGCGCATGTCGGTCGTCTTTTCTGCTGCAAGCCGGATATCTTCATATGAAACACCGTACCGTTTGAATTCGGAAATCAGGTCGCCGGCAACCTTGGCAAACCCACCTTTCCGGATGGCGTCGGCAAACAGCGGGAGTCTGTCCTGCATTTCGCGGACAATCCGATAGACGAGAATCCCTTTTCCTGATGCGTCCAGAAAAGGTCTCGCCGTTCCGCCTGTTTCCATCAGAATATGCCTCGCCAGACGATTGATGCTGAAAACACGCAGCAGATTTCCGTCTTTATCTCCCAGCGAATCAAGCACTTTTTTTTCCATCAGAAAAGTCGACTGATCAGGAACAACAAGCCACGTTGCGGCACCGTCTCCTGACGCCCGTCTCCGTGCAGCGTCAAGCATCATCGTGGTTTTTCCGGTACCTCCGGGACCCTGAAGTATTTCAAGTCTCAACGTCCATCCTCCATATCGGGCACTTCAGGAGTCCGTTTCATCCCGAATCTGAATCGGCATGCCGGTTTCCCGGCCAAAATGCAGCAATCGGTCCAGAGCCGCATCCCCGGTTGATTCCATTTTTCCAGGTTCATCCGGGAACGGTCCGGCACCCGTCCATGCATCATCGGATCCGAATCCTGAAGAAACGGAGGAAACGGGTGTCACAGGGGGTGACTCGGTCTTCGGGATCGCAGCCGGAGAAGACTGCGGTGCGGATTTCAGGACGGCGGCCTCCTTCGTGTCCACAACCTTGATCTGACAGTCACGGCCAGTTACAGTGCAGACAGCCGCACGCATCATGACCAGGCTGTCAGACTGCGCCAATACCTTTTTTTTCAGAAAATCGTCCGCGGCAACGACCACACGAAGCTGATCCGGCGCAACCTGCAGACATTCCGAATCCAGCATGCAGGCGTAGAGCTTCATGCCTCCGGGCTTGGACATGCCGCTCCTCCGGATTTCATCGATGACCCGAGGCCATGACTGAAAGCGGGAAGCGGAGCCATTTCCATCGGACTGCAATTCTCCCGACAAGCTGAACGGGTCGGTCAATCCAGAGATTCCGCCACCATTTCGCGCTTCCGGACCTGGTGCTTTCCCTGCAGCAGATATCAGTTCCATGGAACTGCCGGCTGTCTGTCGGCCCACCGGGATTCCTGTTCCACCGGAGGGAGCATTGCCTGGCATGGCCGAGATTGCGTTTCTGGAAAGCTGTCCGAGATTTTGTCCCAAATCCGCCAATTGGCGCTCCAATCGCCCCAGCCGCTCTTCCATCTGCTTCATTTCGGGTCCGGGCATGCCGGAACCGGCAGGCATCCCCGGCGGCCTTTCCCCTGGCTGATGCAGCGAATCCGCCTGCAGGGACCTTGACGATCCCGCCGACTGAGCGGGAACAGAGCCGGTCCTGCCCGTGGAACGTGTACAGAGTCTCAGAAGCAGAACCTCCATCATGATGCGGGGATTGTCCGTGCGCCGCAGGCGCAGTTCGTGTTCTGAAAGTTCCCTGAGCCAATCGGCAATTTCATGGCTCTTCAAGGAATCCGCCGCTTTTCGGGCATCGGCAAGGTCGTCCGGGTGCAAATCCAGCAGCGGAGATGATGAACCTCCCATTTGCAGCAGCAGGGCATTCCGGAACCAACCGAGCAGCTGCACGCATAGCTGGGACAAGTCGCGGCCTTCCCGCATCAACTCGTCGAGCAGGGTCCAGGACCTGTCGATGTCCCCATCGAGCAAGGCGCCGGCCAATCCACGGATCCGTGCATTTGAGGCAAATCCGGCCATCTCGTTCACATCCTGCAGCGTCACATCGGTATGCCCGAGTGTTGTGAGCTGGTCCAGCAGGCTGATTGCATCCCGCATCGCACCCCCGGCAAGTCTGGACAGGAAGAGCAGTGCATCCGGCGCAACCGTGATAGCGCAATCCGCCGCAATTTCTCCAAGACGCTCCGCAATGCCGTGTTCGGTGATCCGCTTGAAATCGAAGCGCTGACAACGGGAAAGCACGGTTGCCGGCAACTTTTGCGGTTCCGTGGTGGCCAGAATGAACACAACCCGTTCAGGCGGTTCCTCAAGCGTCTTCAGAAGCGCGTTGAACGCACCGGACGAAAGCATGTGCACCTCATCGATGATATAGACCTTGTAGCGGGCAATGGCTGGCGCATAAACGACTTCGTCGCGGATATCCCGGATGTTGTCGACGCTGTTGTTTGAAGCGGCATCCATTTCCATGACATCCAGAATGCTGCCCTCCAGAATACCACGGCAGATGCTGCATGCGTTGCACGGGTCGCCATCATTCGGATTCAGGCAGTTGATGGCGCGCGAAAAAATCTTCGCCATGGTGGTCTTGCCCGTGCCCCGTGTTCCGCAGAACAGGTAGGCATGTCCGATGGCATCATTCTTCAGGGAATTTTTCAACGTTTCGACGACATGCCGTTGTTCCACGACATCGTGAAAGGTCATCGGACGCCATTTGCGGTACAGGGCCAATCGGGACATGGGGCACCTCCGGGACGGAAGACCCCGTTCCGGCCTTCATGCAGCCGGACACGCACCCTGCCGTCAGTATTCTGCGGAACAGGCGAATCTGCCCGGTTCCGACGCATTTCAAGTGTATCACACGGGATTGTCAGCCTACAACGAGCAGGAAGCGGGAAGCAAACAAACACCCGTCATCCTGTGATGCGGACCGGAGCACCGGCCTATGTCCCAGGTTGACCCGCGGCACACCCAAAGATCCGCTTACCGCTGCTTCCTTCCGGACCTGACGGGATTCACGGGATTGAATTGCGCGGGGCCCGGACCACAGGTCGGCACACCGTTCCGCATCACCCGAAGCGGGTGTGCGTCTGATCATTATAACGGATATTCATCCGTGCCGCAACCGGCAGGTTCAAAAAAACAAGCAAGACAAGTGCGTGAAAGACCGGAAAAACAGGAAAAGAGCGATTCCCTGCGGAACCGCCCTTTGACGTTCGTTCAGCCATCGGATGAATTACGCGCGCTCCAGATATTCACCGGTGCGCGTGTCGATCTTCACCTTGTCGCCGGAATTGACGAACAGCGGGACCTTGACCGTAGCGCCGGTTTCCGTGATGGCAGGCTTGTTCGCGCCAGTAGCCGTATCTCCCTTGAACCCGGGTTCGGTTTCGGTGATTTCAAGCACAACGAAGATCGGCGGCTCGATGCCGAT
>JAIFNI010000023.1 GCA_020047785.1 Clostridia bacterium | reverse complement strand
CAAAACTCATTGAATCCATTATTGTTTTTCAAGATCATATTGCTGTGAATTTCAGAATCAAGATACATGAATATGAATATGAACGTTAACTTTCTGAAAACCAATGTTGATGGTTATCATCAGGGACAGCAAGTCATGATTAATGGATTTGTGGCTGGTTTATTTCTCGCAGAGGCTGCATCCATGGAAAGCATATTGCCGTTTTTGCCTGCTGGGTGTTTTTTCAGATGAGAGCCCTATGTGCGGCACACCCTGTCGCAGGTGCATGAATATCAGCTGACATGAGCCGTAAGTGCTACAAAAAACAATGGCTCAAACTGCCATTGTTTTTTGTAGCGCAGCTAATCTCTTTCCAGCCCGTTAGTCCACAATAAAGGGCTTCACTTCTGAAAGGAACACTTCGGCGTTCTCGGCATGTGTTTCGACCTTGATGGGTTTGCTCAGGTCGAGGCTGAAGATACCCATGATGGACTTTGCATCCACGATGTAGCGCCCGGAGGTGAGGTCCACGTCAAAGTCGTACTTGTTGACGATGTTGACGAAATCCTTCACGTCGTTGATGGATTTGAGCATGATATTGAATGTTTTCATGTATGAATACCGCCTTTCATGCGCTGATTCCCATTTTTGCCGCCAATGCCCGCACGGAATTCCTCGAATGACCTGAGTCAGGATACGGAATATGGGCGGCAGGCCAGTTTTCGAGTCCGTGACTTTTCATTCCAAGCACAATCATATATTATTACGAGGCCGACGTTTCGTCAATGTGGATTGGGTTAAGTCGCCGGAAAGGATATCCTATGAAACAGCAACATCGTGTGGCATTCATCACACTGGGCTGCAAGGTCAATGCCAGTGAAACGGAAGGGATGCGGAATCTGTTCGAGGCTGCGGGCTATCGGCCTGTTTTGGAGAATGACATCGCTGATGTCTATATTATCAACACATGTACCGTGACAAACACCGGAGACAAAAAATCCCGTCAGATGATCCGACGGTCCCGCGCGCTCAATCCGGACGCCGTCGTGGCCGCGGTCGGATGCTACGCACAGGTGTCATTTGCTGAAGTGGCTTCAATCCCAGGGGTTGACCTCATATTGGGAAATAATCTGAAGCACCTCATTGTGGAGCTTGTGGAGAAAGCAGCGGCTGAGCGGGCAAGGGAGACTCTTGGAAATGACTTCGGGGAAGGTGATGACCTCGGCACTGGAAAAGGCGTCCGCGGTGCAATGATATCGGTCATGCCGCTTTTTGAAATGACTGATTTTGAAGTGCTTCCGATTGCGGAATACAACGGGCAGACCCGTGCGTTTCTGAAAGTGCAGGATGGATGCAGCCGTTTCTGTTCCTACTGCATCATTCCTTACGCGCGCGGTCCCATACGCAGCCGGGAAACCGGCGATGTGCTCGGGGAAGCCATGCAGCTGGCGAAAAAGGGATTTTCAGAAGTGGTTCTGACCGGTATCCACCTCACCTCATTCCGGGATGAAAACGGAAAGGACGGACTGATTTCACTGGTCGGTGCCCTGGAGGAAATGCCCGGCATTTTTCGTATAAGGCTTGGTTCACTGGAACCCATGTTTCTCACGGACACGGTGCTTGAAAGTCTCGCGGCATGCAAAAAACTTTGTCCGCATTTCCATCTTTCCCTGCAGAGCGGCTCGGCGTCTGTTCTGTCACGGATGAACCGCCGCTATGGGCCTGAAGGTTTCGCGGCTGTCGTTTCATCCGTGCGGGCTCATTTTCCCGATGCCTCCGTTACGACGGATGTCATGGTTGGTTTCCCGGGAGAAACCGAAGAGGAATTCCGGGACTCCCTTTTATTCTGTGAATCGATGGAATTTGCCTGGATGCATGTGTTCCCTTATTCACCCCGTGCCGGCACACCTGCGGCTGCATGGCCCGGACAGGTATCCAAATCCATAAAATCCGAACGGGCCGCCCGCATGCTTCATCTTGCAGAAAAAATGAGACACCGCTTCATGGAGTCGTTCATCGGTCGTGAAGCGGAGGTCCTGTTCGAACATGTCCTGCAGGATAGACCTGGATGGCGGGAGGGTTTCACGCCGAACTATCTTCATGTTGCCGTGCCTGATTCAGGCATCGTTCGCGGGGAAATTCACAAGGTTCTCCTGACCGCTTCTGTCGGAGATTACATGGAAGGCCTGTTGAGCAAGGTTGCGTCGGAATCTGTCATGGTTTAAGATAGTGGGTGTACGGAAACCGGGAAGACATGACGGAGTTCTGTCGAAGCGCGCAACCGTTTCGCAGAAACGGGATTCCGGAGAGGGGCGAAGACATGAGCGGCGAAACCATGATGTTCAACTTCGGCAAGGACAGCGAGAATCAGGCACGTGAAATCATCCTGACCGTCTACGCGGCGCTGAAGGAGAAGGGGTACAATCCGATCAGCCAGATCGTCGGCTACATCATGTCGGGAGATCCGACCTACATCACGAGCCATAACGGCGCGCGAAGCATCATCCGAAAGCTGGAGCGCGATGAGATTCTCGAAGAGCTGGTCAAGCACTATCTCAAGGATATTTCCTAGATTTATCCGTTCGTATCCCGGATGCACCGCTGTCATTCCGCGTTTTGACACGCGGCAGATGGGAAATCAATACATGAGGACCGTTACGGCAGGACGCCGGCACGGTCGGTTTCAGAACCGGTCGGCATGGGATCCGCCGGGTCATGACAGTCGTGATGAACCCAATTTGGAAGGAGTCCGAACATGAAACAATATGTTGAGATTGAAAATGTATTTGCCAGGGAGATCATTGATTCCCGCGGCAATCCCACCGTCGAGGTGGAAGTGATGGTTGAGGGAGGTTACATAGGTCGTGCCGCGGTTCCTTCGGGAGCATCAACCGGTGCGTTCGAAGCAGTGGAACTCCGCGATGGCGACAAGAACCGTTACCTCGGAAGAGGGGTGCAGAAGGCCGTCGACAACGTCAACGACCTCATCGCCCCTGAAATCGAGGGAATGAATGTGTATGACCAGGTACTCATCGACCGGGTTCTGGTCGATCTGGACGGGACACCGAACAAGGCGAAACTAGGTGCGAATGCCATCCTCGGCGTTTCCCTCGCGGTTGCCAAGGCGGCGGCGGAATCCCTCGGCCTGCCACTCTATCAGTATATCGGCGGTGTGAATGCCAAAGTGCTTCCCGTCCCAATGATGAACATCATCAATGGCGGCAAGCATGCCGACAATTCCGTCACCATCCAGGAGTTCATGATTATGCCGGTCGGAGCGGACAGTTTCCGGCAGGCGATGCAATGGTGCGCCGAAGTCTTCCACAACCTCAAGAGCGTGCTGAAATCAAAAGGATACAGCACGGCTGTCGGGGACGAAGGTGGGTTCGCGCCCAACCTGAAGTCCGATGAGGAGGCCATCCAGGTTATCCTTGAAGCGGTTGAGAAGGCCGGTTTCAAACCTGGTGAGCATTTCCGCATTGCGATTGATGCCGCCGCCACCGAAATGTATGAAGAGGCGAAGGCCAACGGCAGGGAAGGCGAGTACTACTGGTGGAAGGCCGACAAGTACATGACCAAGAGCGAAATGGTCGCCTATTGGGAAGACATCGTGGCCAAGTATCCGGTCATCTCTCTGGAAGATGCCGTTTCCGAGGAAGACTGGGAGGCATGGAAAATGCTGACGGACGCACTCGGCAAAAAGGTGCAGTTGGTCGGAGACGACCTGTTTGTCACCAATACCGAGCGCTTGAAGAGGGGAATCGACCTTGGCGTGGCGAATTCCATCCTGATCAAAGTCAATCAGATCGGCACGCTCACGGAAACGCTCGAGGCCATCGAGATGGCGAATCGTGCGGGCTACACCGCCGTCACCTCGCACCGTTCGGGTGAAACCGAAGATGCGACCATTGCGGACATCGCTGTGGCGACCAATGCTGGTCAGATCAAAACCGGTGCGCCATCCCGCACGGATCGGGTCGCAAAATACAACCAGCTGCTCCGCATCGAGGAGGAACTGGGCGATGTAGCGGTCTATCCCGGGCTGGATGCCTGGTTCAACCTGAGGAACAAGTAAGTCGCCGGAAAGGAATTACCTGCTCTTTTTCAGATTGGCTCATTATCACTGTTGGGTTGCCAGCAAATCCTCTATTTGCTATGCAAATAGAGGTGGAATGGCAGGTTTGGCCATTGTTTTCTGAAATTCATAGAGCAGGTTATTTCTTTCCAAGACCTAAGTCGCCGGAAAGAAACGGCTAGTCAAGAGTTCATGTCCGGCATATGGCCTGAACGCACAGGCTGAACGACCAAGCGGGATTCCGGCACGTTCGGAGTCCCGTTTCCGTTCAGGATCACAGGATGAAGGACGGAGGAGATTTCATGAAGAGACCCGCTGTCATCGCACATCGGGGCGCATCGGCCGCAGCACCTGAAAACACCCTTCCGGCATTTCAACTTGCCATGCGTCAGGGTGCGGACGGCATCGAGCTGGATGTCCATCTGACCGCCGACGGGATTCCGGTCGTCATCCATGACGAGACGATCGACCGGACCGGAACCGGAACAGGACGCGTCGCAGACATGCGGCTGGAGCAGCTGCGGAAGTACGATTTCGGCGTATGGAAGGACCCGTCTTTCGCCGGCACACGCATCCCCACGCTGTCGGACGTGCTGATGCTGCTGGACGGGTGGCAGGGAAGCCTGAACATCGAGCTCAAGACGGATGTCGTCCGGTACCCGGGAATCGAAGCGGCGGTCCTGAAACTGGTGGCCGATGCGGATCGTCAGTCCCGCACGCACATCTCCAGCTTCCACCATGAAAGCCTCGCCGTTTGCCGCCGTCTGAATACGGGTATCGAGCTGGCGGCCCTTCTGGACCATCATCAGATCCCTGATTTGCCGGCACTGAAGCGAATGGGGGTGACGGCCATCCATCCGGACGTAAGGGATGCAACCGGTGCCCATGTCCGCCGCTGGCACAGGGAAGGCTTCCTTGTCCGCTCCTATACGGTGGACCCGAAGCCGCTTGTGCTCTGGCAGGCCCTGTGCGGATCCGATGCGGTCATCACGAACAGACCGCTGGAAAGCGCGTTGTTTCTCGGACATTTTTTCAGGAAGGGACAGGGGAGGTTGCGGACAGATGGCAAATGACAAGGTTCGCATCCAGGTGGACGGCAAATGGACGGAAGTTCCGGCCGGATGCACGCTGGAATCGCAATTGACCGGTATCAGAGGCAAGAATGGGGCTCCCATCGTGGCGGCAGTCGTCAACAATGAAATCCGTGAGTTGACCTTTCCTGTCACTGCGCCCTGTGAGGTCAGATTCGTGGATTTGTCCAGCGAGGACGGCATCCGCATCTATCAGCGCAGCTTGAAGTTCCTGCTGATGAAGGCCCTTCACGACTGTTTTCCCGATCGGGATGTCGCCATTCGCCATTCCGTGAGCAAGGGGATTTTCTTCGACGTTGTGGGGGAACCGCTGGATGGGGTCCAGGTGCGGCATCTGGAGCGACACATGCGGGAATTGGTGGCCCGGAACATTCCATTTCAGAAGGTCATCGTCTCTCTGGAGGAAGCACGGCGCATTTTCCGGGACTCGGGCAGGGAGGACCGGCTGAGGGCCATCCAGAACAGGGAGAAGGACTATGTGTCCCTGTACCTGTTCGAGGACGTGGAGGATTACTTCTACGGGTACATGGTGCCGAGTTCCGGCTATCTTCAGCTGTTCGAGCTGGAACCCGCAGAGGGCGGCATCGTGCTGGTCATTCCGAAGAAGGAGGATCCGACCCGGCTTCCGGAAGGCAGGATTCCTGGAAAACTGTTCAATGTCTTCTCCGAATACACCAGCTGGATTCGCATCCTGGGCGTGGATGATGTGGGTCATCTGAACGAGCGGATCACAAGTGGACAGATCAACGATTTTATCCGGATAGCGGAAGCCCTGCACGAGAAAAAAATTGCCAGCATTGCGGATCGGATCGGGCAGGATTCGGACAGGGTACGCATCATCCTGATAGCCGGCCCTTCCTCCTCCGGCAAGACAACCTTTGCGCAGCGTCTCTCCGTGCAGCTCCGTGTCAACGGCATCATGCCGGTGAACATCTCGGTGGACGACTATTTTGTCAACCAGGACACCACCCCCCGCGATGAAGAGGGAAAGCCGGATTTCGAGGCATTGACCTGCGTGGATCTCGCCTTGTTCAACCGGGATATGCAGACCCTCATTCAGGGCGGGGAAATCATGGTGCCGTCCTTCAATTTCGTGAAGGGCAGACGGGAATATCATGGCCGCAAAATGCGGCTGGAGCCTGGGCAGGTGATGGTTGTCGAGGGAATTCACGGTCTGAATCCGCTTCTGACGGAAGAAATTGGCGAAGCGAGCAAATTCCGCATTTACATCAGCGCCATCACTTCGATGCAGATAGACCGGCATAACCGGATTCCCACCACGGATCTGCGTCTGATCCGCAGACTGGTGCGTGACTTCCGCACACGGGGCGCCGATGCGCAGAAGACCCTCGGCATGTGGGCCTCCGTCCGCAGGGGCGAGGAGCGGAATATATTCCCCTTTCAGGAGCAGGCGGACACAATGTTCAACTCCTCGCTCATTTATGAACTGGGTGTGATGAAGCCGCATGCCCTTCCGATTCTCCAGACGATCACACCGGACAGTCCGATCTATGCGGAAGCCCGACGACTGATAGAGTTTCTGAGTTATTTCGAACCCATCGGGGATGATGAGATCCCACGCACCTCGATTCTCCGGGAATTCATCGGTGGTTCGAGTTTCCATACGTGAACCGGCCATCGCACCACAACCTGTCACTTCGTGAATCAGCAATCTTACTTGAACCGATCATCAGTCCCCCCCCTTCATTTCGCATGGAAGATGGGGATGAGAGGAAAAGCATGAAACCGTACAATCTCTTCGCCACAGCCACTTTCGGGGTAGAGGCAGTCGTCGCCAGGGAACTGGGACACCTCGGCCTCGGAGAAACCGTCATCGACAATGGACGCATCCATTTCCAGGGTGACGCCCTCGATCTCTGCAGGGCCAATCTTTGGCTTCGAACGGCCGAACGTGTGTTTGTCCGGATCGGGCGCTTCGAGGCGCTGAGTTTCGACGACCTGTTTGAAGGGACCAAGGCGCTTCCCTGGGAGGAGTGGCTCCCGGAAGACGCCGAATTTCCCGTGACGGGCAGCTGCGTGAAGTCACGCCTGATGAGTGTGCCCGATTGCCAGTCCATTGTGAAAAAAGCCATTGTGGAGCGTCTGAAGACACGATACCGCCGTACGCTTTTTCAGGAAAGCGGCCCCCGCTATCGGATTGAATTCTCCATCCTGAATGATGGTGTGACATTGGCCATCGATTCCTCCGGCGCCGGGCTGCACAAACGCGGGTATCGCACCCTGACCCATGCCGCGCCCATCAAGGAGACCCTGGCCGCCGCCCTGCTGATGATCAGCCGCTGGTCACCGGAGCGTGCCCTCATCGATCCATTCTGCGGGTCCGGCACCATCCCGATTGAAGCGGCGCTGATGGCAAGAGACATGGCACCGGGACTGGAGCGCGAATTCGATTGCCAGGAATGGCCGCAGATACCCAAATCAGTCTGGTACGAGGCATTGGATGAAGCGCGCGGTCGTGTCCGGCAGGACAGGGAACTTCGCATTCAGGGTTTCGACATCAGTCTGGAAGCGATCGATGCCTCGAATCACCATGCGAAGCTGGCCGGTCTGGACAAAGCCGTTCATTTTCAGCGGATGGACATGCGCCAGATATCCTCGAACCTGAAATATGGTTTTTTCGTGACCAATCCGCCGTATGGACAGAGAATCGGCGAAGAGAAGGACAATGCCCGCCTGTACAGGGATATGGGCGCCGCCTTTTCGCTTCTGGACACCTGGTCCTTCTATGTCATCAATCCGGACCCGGATTTTGAAAAGGCATTCGGTCGACCTGCGAACAAAAAGCGCAAGCTGTACAATGGCGGCATGCGCTGTGATTATTTCCAGTTTTATGGACCGAAACCTCGGTTTGGCGCTTCATCGGAATAAGAAAACCTGTCTGTTTTTACATGCCAATGTGGCGGAGGTTCATATATGCATGCTTGTTGTGAATTTTAACCTGCATGACAACTTGCATGAGAATCTGCATGACAACTTGCATGACAATCTGCATGGCAACTTGCATGATAAGTCGAAAATCGACGTAAACCATAAGAATCATTGTTGCCAGTCCATGATTCATCAGATAGAATGAATGCGGGTTCGTTTGCAGAATACCGGGGGGTTGCAGCGGGTACCGACGAGTTGAAGGATTTGGTGGCAGGAAATGAGCAAGAAAATTTCCCTCGTCGTCGTGGACGACAATCCTGATTTTGTCGAACTGATCAGGGAATCCCTCGAAAAGGAAGCCGACATCCGTATCGTCGGCACAGCTTACAACGGACTTGAGGCCCTGGCGGTCATCAGGCAGAAAAAGCCGCAGATGGTGCTGCTTGACGTCGTCATGCCGGAAAAGGACGGGCTTGAGGTATTGGAAGAAATGAAGGCCTTCGATGCGGCCGATCGGCCTGTCACCATCATGCTCACCGCTATCGGACAGGACCACTACATCCGCCGTGCGCTGGCTCTCGGAGCAGAATACTACATCATCAAGCCGTTTGATCTCACCCTTCTGGGCAAGCGCGTGCGCCAGATCTATCAGGACACGGTCGATGCTCCGCTGAATCTGACGAATGGTACCGGCGAAGTCCGACAAAACCGGTCGGTCGATGCAGTAACCCGAGAGGAAGTGGAAGAGGAGGTCACGGCTGCCCTGCGGGATGTCAGTGTTCCCCCGCACCTCACAGGTTACCTGTTCCTCAAGAAGGGAATCGCCGCCACAGTCCTGAGCGACAAGGGCTTCATTCCCGCAACCAAGGAACTCTATCCGGCCATTGCCGAGGAATTCGGAACCAGTGCCGGCAAAATCGAGCGGGCGATTCGGGGGGCCATCCAGAAAGCCTGGACCCGCAAGGATCAGACCAATGCCTCCCAGTACTTCACCTATGCAGGCAAGTACAAGAGCATCAAGCCGACCAACTCGGAATTCATCGCCACGGTCGCGGCGAAAATCCGTCAGCGTCTGAAGATTGAGGGTCTGTAGAACGTAATTGGAAATTTACGGAACAGCATCGGGGAGTTGCACCGGCATGACAACGATGCTGTAATGACAACGAAGTTGCAATGACAACGAAGTTGCAATGACAACGATGCTGCAATGAGACAGGATAACCTGCAGGAATAGAAAAGCCGCTCATCGAGCGGCTTTTTCCTGTTCCGGTCTGTATCGGCAAGTTCTCAACTGTCAGGGAACCGGCACCGGTTCCGTAACGGGAGGTTCGACAGGAGGCAATCCGGGATCGACCGGCAGCGTTCCCCCGTCAGGCGGCAGGGATTCCCCGCCTGCAGGCGGCGTGACGACTGGTCCGTGATACGTGCAATATTCGCCTTCCGCGGCTTCATAAATCGCATCGAGCGGATAGGCATCTTCGGGGAATACCGGCTTGTATTCAACTGGACGCCTGATGAATACACGATCCTCGACCATTTCCGTTGGGCAGAACTCTGTGGCCAACACAGGCCGCCCCAGGCCATCCAGCTGTGTCCTGTC
>JAIFNI010000242.1 GCA_020047785.1 Clostridia bacterium | reverse complement strand
CGGACAGGACCGGAAAGGCGGACAGGACCGGAATAGAGGGAAAGCCGGGAAAGTCCGGGAAAGATGACGGGAAGGAAAAGGGTGAACCGTCCGAAGTGGCTTCCGAAACGGCTGTTGCATCGGATGCCGCAGGGAATGATGCAGTTTTCCGAATGGACAACCCCAAAGTATCAGCCTCCCTGCGTGCCCATGTGAAGGAAGAACTGCGTCGCGGATGCCGTTTGTTCCGTCTGAAGAAAAACCTGTATGGTGACCTCATCGGACAGAACGTCAATATTGTGGAGCTTCTTGCGGATATTGCGGCCATGGGCAGTCTGGCGGATTGCCGCATTGAAATCGGTGGTCTGGAAATCAATGGGGACGCGGCCGATGGGGACGCCGTTCTGCATGTGTTGTTCTGCACAGTGCTGGAACGGGATTTTCTTCCGCCTTCCATCTCGGAACCGGAAGCTGCCTTGACGGAGCTTGCGGTTGTCGTGAATGCGGATGAAAAAAGGGATGCAGATGCTGATGCAAGTGAAGAGACAGATGGAGAGGAAGCGTCCGGGGAAGAGGAAGAGTCCGGGGAAGAGGAAGAGTCCGGGGAAGAGGAAGAGTCCGACGAAGAGGAAGAGTCCGACGGAGAGGACGCTTCTGGCGGGGAGGGCGAGTCCGACGGAGAACAGGAGAGGGCTGGCGGGAAAGCCCCCGGAGGCGAAAAAACGATATCCGGGGAGTCCCGGGTGAGACCATCCGCTTCCGTCCTGCCGTCAGCCAAAGCAGAATCCCAAAATCCTGAATTGGCGGCAAACCCGCATGACGGGGAGCGGCAGAAAGGGCCTGCGCTCGTTTCCGAGGATACCATCCGTGTGAATGTGTCCCTGCTCAACAACCTGCTGAACATGTCCAGCGAGATGGTGCTTGCCCGCAACCAGCTTTTTCGGACGATGGAAAGGCACAAGAAGGAAATTCCCGGCATCGAGCCCATTTTCCAGAACATCAACCACATCACCACGAATCTGCAGGAAAAAATCATGCAGACCCGCATGCAACCGGTTTCCAATGTCTTCAGCAAGTTTCCGCGCATCGCGAGGGATCTCGCCAAAAAGCTGGAAAAGGACATTCTGCTGGAACTGGAAGGAACCGAGGTGGAGCTGGACAAATCCATCATTGAGTCATTGGGAGATCCCCTCACCCATCTGGTCCGGAATGCGGTTGATCATGGATTGGAACAGCCGGAGGAGCGCATTCGCAGCCAGAAGCCCAGAACGGGGACCATCAAGCTGAAAGCTTATCACGAAAGTGGTTATGTCAACATCGATGTGGTGGATGATGGAAAGGGAATCAACACGGGGGTCATCCGGCAGAAGGCCTTTGACAAGGGATTCATCCAGAAGGCGGACCTGTCCGCCATGGGGGACCAGGAAAGCCTGCAGCTGCTGTTCCGCCCGGGATTCAGCACGGCCGACGCGGTCACGGATATATCCGGTCGCGGTGTCGGCATGGATGTCGTGAAAACAAACATCGAAAAACTCGGCGGGAAAATCGAAATTTTTACGGAACTTGGCAAGGGAACCACCTTTCGGCTTCTGCTGCCGCTGACCCTCGCCATCATCCCTTCGTTGATCGTGGAGGTGGAGGACCAGAAGTTCGCGCTTCCCCAGGTCAATGTGCAGGAAATCGTCCGCATCAAGGCAGGCGATGCATCGAGAAAGATCGAATTCATCAACAATGCGGAAGTCCTGCGGCTCCGCGGAAAACTGCTGCCCATCGTGCGTCTGGCGGACGTGCTTGGGCTTGCGCGGACCTATGTGGATCCGGAGACAAAAGAACGGCGTGCGGACAAACGGACCCGCCTGACGGATGTGAGACGGGACTCAATGCCTTTGCCTCCGGACAAGCGGGAAACAAGGCCGGTCGGCGACCATCGGGGATACGGGCTCACCAACATCGTCCGCATCCTGGTCATCAAGATCGGCGCCAGACGACTGGGATTGTCTGTGGATTCCATTCTGGGCAGTGAGGAAATCCTTGTCAAGACACTGCCCGTGCATGTCAAGGAATGCAAGAACTACTCCGGCGTGACCATCCTGGGCGATGGGAAGGCAGCCATGATTCTGGACCCTGGCGGCATCATCGAAAATGCCAATCTGCGATATGTCGATGCGCTGACCGATGGAAAAGGCAAGCAGTCCCAGACCGAAAGTGAAAAAATGCGGGAATTTCAGAGCCTGCTGCTCTTCCAGGGTTCAGGCCCTGAAACGCTGGCAC
This sequence comes from Clostridia bacterium, assembly GCA_020047785.1. Classification (GTDB taxonomy): domain Bacteria; phylum Bacillota; class Clostridia; order DSM-8532; family DSM-8532; genus JAEWSN01. The sequence continues at coordinate 7,392 of JAIFNI010000242.1, read as the reverse complement.
TCGACATGTCGCTTGTCTCCCGGGTGGATGAAGTCAAGCCCGGCGAGATAGAAACGATTGGAGACAAGGAGTACATCAAGTTCCGGGGAGAAACGCTGCGCGTGGTCCGGCCGGAAGATTATCTCCCCATCCGGAAACGGGATGCCCTGGCAAAACCCGCCGGCAGGCAATATGTCATCATTCCGAAGCTCATGCGGCACCCGATGGGGATTCTCATTGAAACGCTTCAGGATACGGTCCAGACACGGATCGAGATGGCCAGGCAGGATGGCACGGTCACCAAGGGGGTGGTCGGTTCCGCCATCATCCAGGATCGGATCGTTCTGCTGCTCAACGTATACGAGCTTTTCGAACTTGTGAATCCGGAGCAATATGGTACAGAAAGCCGGATCAGAAGCCAGGAACCGCTCAAGGTGCTTCTGGTGGAGGACACGCCGTTTTTTCAGAAATTGGAACGGGATTACCTGGAAAATGCGGGTTATCGGATTTACATGGCGGAAAATGGGCTGGAAGCGCTGCAGGTTCTTCAGAGAGAGACCGTTGATGCTGTCGTCAGTGACATCAACATGCCGGAAATGAATGGTCTGGAACTGGTGAAGCGTATTCGCGCCGACAGACAGCTTGCCGGACTTCCGGTGATCGCCGTGACATCCCTGACCGGAGAACAGCAGAAAAAGGAAGGACTTGCCGCGGGATTCGATTCCTATGAATTCAAGCTGGATCGCGCAAGGCTGCTGGAGGTTCTTGCGCAGACGATCACGAAGAGGAGGGTGAAGACATGATGGAAAACATACTGACATTCACCCTGTGTGAAAGCCTTCTCGGAATTGACGTGACCCTGGTGAAGGAAATCAACCGGGGAGTCGAGTTCACGCCGATTCCGGGCTCCAGGGACCATATCATCGGGTTCTTCAATATGAGGGGGCAAGTGGTCACCTTGTTTGATCTGGCCAGACTGCTCGGGCTCGGAGAACGGAAGGATCAGGAGAAACTGACATGCATCATTCTGAAGAGCCCGAAGGATCCGGATCAGGTCGGTTTTCTGATCGACAGCCCCGGTGACGTCTTCCGCTTCAGTCAGGATGAGTATGAATCGCCTCCGGCCAATGTGGGGTCTGTGGAGAGCGAGTACATCGACAGTGTTGTCAAGATGAAGGATGAACTGCTGATCGTGCTCAACCCTGGAAGGATATTCCATGAAAAGCGGGACTGATGCCGGAACCCGAAAGGTCACCGGATGGCTGAGGATGGCCGGGTTCTTATGTCTGATTCTCTTTTCAGTATTTTTCCTGTTTTTGTTTCCAGGTGGGCCGGGTCTCCGCTTTCTATGTTTTTCCGATCGGGAGGCAACTCCGCAACCGGCTGCACAGTCGGCTGGAGGCGAATTGTCCATGTCGGCCGGTGTGGTTTCACCCGAAGATTTGTCCGAATTGTCCTCGGGTGGGGTCGAGGGGGTGAATGATGCCGGAGATGACAAGCCCATGCCACCCACATTTTTCCACCCGGAGGTCGTTCCCATCACCGAACCCTGGCGTTTGCTTCGTGCCCCGTCCTCTTCCGATTTCGGCGCATGTTATCGAATCGCCGAGGGCTTGCTAGACGGGCGACGGCAGATTCTGCATGTGCTGGTGGTGGACCCGGGTTCCGATCATATCTCCATACGCCCCGTCCTGTCGCATGACCGCCTGTTCGGCTATGAAACGCTGGGGGACATGGCGGGACGGGTCGGGGCTTATGCGGCAGTCAATGGAGGGTTCGGACCTGACGACGGCCGGCCGGCCGGGACGGTCATGCTGGACGGCATGCTGCTGCATCCGGCGGATATCCGCTTCCCCACCCTCTTCATCGGAGAGAAGACCGTTTCGCTTTCGGTCATCCGCACATCCATCCGGTTGCAGACAGAAAACGGGGCGATTCCGGCTGATTTCCTGAATCCATGGCCCATGATCCCGGGATGGGCGGTGTTCACCCCCGTCTATGGCAGGACAGACCGGGTGGAAGCGCCACATGGGTTTGTATCCGTTTCCAATGGGGTGGTCACCCAGGTCGGGCGGACCGGCAAACCGGCACTGATCCCGGAAGATGGTTTTCTGCTGGTTTCCCGAGGAGCCGAACAGGAAGCGCGCATGAAACAACAGTTTCGCGCAGGTGACCCGCTTTCCTGGACGATGGAAGCATGGCCCGACTTGCCGATAGACAGCCTGCATGCCTTATCCTGCGGCAGTTTTCTGGTACGGGACGGGAAGAACGTGGCGCCGGAGGCCGATCCGTGGGCGGGTTCGCTGGCAGGACCGGCACCGCGCACGGCTGTTGGTGTCGGTCCGGAAGGACAACTGGCATTCCTTGTGGCTGAAGGCCGGAATCCGGATGGCGCCTCCGGTCTGACAGGAAAGGAACTTGGCGGGTTCCTCGCATCCATGGGTCTTCGGGAAGCGGCGCTTCTGGATGGAGGTGCCTCCAGCGAGATCATGACGGCCGGAACCGTGCGGAACTTTCTGTCAGCCGGCCGTGAACGGCTTTTGCCATCCGGTTTCGTTCTGGTTCCGCTTCCCGTTGCGGATCGCGCCGATTGACGATACACTGGATTTGTCGCATGGGCCGTTTCCGGGTCGAAAGAGTTTCCGCGATGGAGCAGGATGTCCCGCTTATCCAAGTGACTGACACGACAACCGGCAAACGGACAGAAGGAGTGTGTATGGGCAAGAAGCATGTTGTCCTTGACATTGGGGGAAGCAAGATTCTCGGTGCTGTCATGGATGAGGACAACACAATACTCTGTCGCGTGAAGAAGAAAACCAAGCCGGAACTCGGCGCGGAAGCCGTGGATGGCCGCATCCGGGACGTTGTGGCGGAACTGATGCAGAAGTGCGCGCTGCAGAAGACGGATGTTGAAGCCGTCGGTGCCGGCGCGCCGGGTGTTGTCGATACGGAAAAGGGGCTCATTCTGTTTTCGCCGAATATCCCCTGGCGGGAACATCCGTTGGGTCCGAATCTGGAAAGACTGCTCGGGATTCCGTTCATCGTCGGAAATGATGTGAATGTGGGCATTCTGGGTGAATGGAAGTTCGGAGCGGCCAAAGGGTTTGCCCACGCAGTCGGCATCTTTGCGGGAACCGGCATCGGCGGCGGGGTTGTTCTGGACAACAAGCTGTTCACGGGCTCCCGCTTTGCCGGCACGGAACTGGGGCATATGATTCTCAACACTGAAGGTCCTGCGTGCAATTGCGGACAGCGCGGCTGTCTGGAGTCCTACACGGGCAAACATGCGATAACCCGTGAAATCAGATCCATGATAGCAAGGGGTGCCAAATCCGACCTCCTGGACAGCATGGATCCCGAAGACGCCACCGTGAAAAGCAGCGCACTCGCGAAAGCCCTCAAGGCGGGAGATCCGGTCGCCCTGCAGGTGATGGACCGGGTGTCCTATTATCTGGCGGCGGGAATCGGCAACCTGATCAACATCTTCAACCCGGAAGTGTTCGTGCTGGGCGGTGGTGTCACGGAAGCAACGGAAACCTGGCTGATGCCGGCCGTGGTGAAGTACCTGCCTTTGTTTGCCTGGCCTGCCATGCTGTCGGAGGTTTCCTTCAGGGCCTCCGCCCTGAAGGACGATGCAATTCTGTATGGCGCGAAGGCATTGGTGCTGGAGAATGCGCACTGATATAATGGGTCCGGTACACATAAAATGTGGAAGTTGAAAAAAATCTGAAAGTCATCATACGAAAAGGAGAACGGAAATGGCGAAGGGAAGAATGCCGATGGGCATGGGCGGCATGGGCGGCGGCAATATGCAGAATCTGATGAAACAGGCCCAGAAGATGCAGGCCGATATGCTCAAGGCACAGGAGGATCTGAAGACGAAGACCGTGGAAGCCACCGTCGGCGGCGGTGCCGTCACCGTGGTGGCCACCGGCGCGAAGACGATACAGGAGATCCGCATTTCAAAGGATGCCGTGGATCCGGAGGATGTGGAAACCCTGCAGGATATGCTCCTTGCGGCTGTGAATGAAGCGCTGCGCATGGCCGGGGATCTGTCGGAGAACGCAATGGGCGGTATCGCCGGCGGTCTCGGCGGTCTCGGCGGATTGTTCTGAGGCGGCGCGGATGGAACACTACGCGTTGCCCATCGCCCGGCTCATCGAAGAATTCGAGAAGCTTCCGGGCATCGGGCACAAGACCGCACAGCGGTTGGCTTTCCATATACTCAACCAACCGGACCAGAAAGTGGAGGCATTTGCCCGCGCGTTGGTTGATGCACGTCGCAAGACGACACGCTGTTCGGTCTGCGGGAACATCACGGATGCCGATCCCTGCCGCATCTGCACGGGGGAGAAACGGGACCGGGGGATCATCTGCGTGGTTGAGAACCCCCGCGATGTGGTCGCCATGGAACGCATGCGTGAATACAAAGGTCTGTACCATGTCCTGAACGGGGTCATCTCTCCGCTTGATGGGCGCGGTCCGAACGACATCAACATCAAATCGCTCATCACTCGCCTTTCGGATGGAGGGGTGCGGGAGGTCATTCTGGCCACAAATCCCAACGTTGAAGGAGAAGCAACAGCCGTCTACCTGTCCAGACTCATCAAGCCGATCGGGGTGAAGGCCACACGCATCGCCTACGGCATATCGGTGGGCGGGGATCTGGAATATGCGGATGAGGTCACCCTGGCAAAGTCCATTGAAGGACGCAGGGAGATGTAGGCAGCAGAGAAGAGGAGAGGTTTCAGCATGAAAGTACGCAAAGCCATTATCCCGGCCGCCGGGTTGGGTACAAGGTTCCTGCCCGCCACCAAAGCCCAGCCGAAGGAAATGCTTCCCATCGTCGACAAGCCGACCATCCAGTACATCATCGAGGAAGCCATCGCATCCGGCATCGAGCAGATTCTCATCATCACGGGCCGCGGCAAGCGTGCGATCGAAGACCACTTCGACCGGTCCTTCGAATTGGAGGAAGAGCTTCGCCGCAAGGGCCAGGAGGAACTGCTGGCCCAGGTTGTGGACATCGGCAGTCTGGTCGACATTCACTACATCCGGCAAAAGGAGCCCCGCGGTCTCGGACACGCCATCAACTGCGCACGCGCTTTCATCGGGGATGAGCCGTTTGCCGTGCTGCTCGGCGATGACATCGTGGACGCGGAGAAGCCCTGCCTCCGCCAGCTGATGGATATCTTCGAGGAATACCACACCACGGTTCTCGGGGTGCAGCGCGTGCCTTGGGAGGATGTTCCCAAGTACGGCATCGTGGCCGGCAAGGAAGTGGACGAGCATATTTTCAAGATCAAGGACATGATTGAAAAACCGGAACGGGAACAGGCACCGTCGAACATCGCCATTCTGGGCCGCTATATCATCCGCCCGAGCATCTTTGATTATCTGGAGAATGCGGAACCGGGCAAAGGTGGTGAAATCCAGCTGACGGACGCATTGCACCGCCAGATGGAAAGCGAGGCGATGTATGCGTATGAATTCGAAGGACGGCGCTATGATGTCGGCAACAAACTCGGATTCCTTCAGGCAACTGTGGAATTCGCACTCAAACGGCCCGATCTGAAGGATGAATTCGAAGCATATCTGAGAAAATTGATCTGTTGAGACCGGAAATCCGGGAATCATGCGGCAGAATGAAGAGACAAGGACCGCCGACTCGTGCAGAAGGCGGTCTTTGTCTTTGTGTGATTCGGAAAATAGTGTGACATGTTTTTGCATGTTGCTGTATGTTCGATACTTTTTCCGGGTAACAACCTATGGTGGGTTCGGTCGGAGGGAGGCAGTCGCATGAAATCGTTGAGAACCGAAATGATTGTCTTTTTTGGCGGCATCGTCCTTGTGGTCTGTCTGATACTGGGCAGCGGCGCCACGTTGGTCGCAAGCGGTGCGATGACGCGGAACATGGAGCAGAACCTGACCGAGAAGGCGAAGGATGCCGGCGGGACACTCAGCAAGATTGTTGATTACGAACTTCGGCTCCTCGAACAGATCGCCGGAAATCCCAAGGTGTCCAGTCCCGATTCATCAGCAGCTGAGCGGGTCACATCACTTCTGTCGGACCAGGCGAGGAACAGGTATGTCCGTCTGTTCTTTATTTCCCGTGACGGCACGGCTTCCTACAGCGACGGAACCACGAAGAGTCTGGCGGACCGGGAGTATTTCAAACTTGCCCTGAAGGGTTTCCGGAACGTCTCGGATACGATAGTCAGCAAGTCAGACGGCAGCGTCGTCATAGCCTTTGCCGTGCCCGTCAGGCATGACAATGAAATCATAGGGGTCCTGGGGGCCACAAGGGACCCTTCCTACCTTTCGGAGGCAATTGCCGGCGTCAACATGGGGGGGACAAGTTATGCCCTGGTCATGTCCGATGATGGCATCATACAGGCACATGTGGAAACGGAACTCGTCAAGTCCCAGTACAATCTCTACGAAGATGCCAAAAAAGATTCGAAGACCGCGGATTTGGTTCCTTTGCTGGAGGAAATGATGGCGGCCAAAACCGGGCAAGGGCGGTATTGGTATGCGGGGGAGGATAAGGCAATGGGTTTCGCTCCCGTTGCCGGCGTCTATTGGAGCGTTGCGATCACGATGCCCCTGGAGGAGGCCATGCGCGGAGTTTATGCGATGCGCGACAATCTGATCATCATCTCGGTGGTGCTGCTGCTGCTGGGTATTCTGGCATCCGTGGCCGTGGGCATGCGCATCGCAAAACCCATATCGGAGGCTGCCGGATATGCGCTCGTGCTGGCCGAGGGAGATTTGTCGGCGGAAATGCCGGCACGGGCAATGAAACGCCAGGATGAAACCGGTCGATTGGCACGTTCCATGAAAACCATGTCGGAAAACTTCCGCGCCCTGCTGAGTGCGATTGTCGCACTGTCGGAGCAGGTGGCGGCCTCCTTGGAAAAACTGACAGACTCGGCTGCAAACGCGCAGTCCACATCGGGAGAGATTGCCGTCACGGTCGGCGATATTGCTTCCGGTGCGACAGAACAGGCGAATCACACGGAGCATGGTGTCAGGCAGACCGGGGAGATGGGAGAAATCCTTGAGGATACCGTTTCCCGCCTGTCAGCCCTCGGCAGTTCCGCTGATGCAATGCAAACCCGTATCCAGGAAGGGCTGAAAGTTGTGGAGAATCTTCGGCGGACTGCTGAAACCGCCGCGAAAGGCACCGGGGTGATCGAGGAAGTCACCCGGAAGACCCATGAGAGCGCAGCCCGAATTGGTGAGGCCAGCGGACTGATAACCGCGATCGCTTCCCAAACCAATCTGCTGGCGCTCAACGCAGCCATTGAAGCTGCACGTGCCGGTGAGCAGGGGCTCGGGTTTGCTGTTGTGGCGGATGAAATCAGAAAACTGGCCGAACAGTCTGCCGGTGCCACCCGCACCATTGATGGG
>JAIFNI010000063.1 GCA_020047785.1 Clostridia bacterium | reverse complement strand
AAAGAAATTACCTGCTCTTTTTCAGAAAAGAATGGCAGGTTTGGCCATTGTTTTCTGAAATTCATAGAGCAGGTTATTTCTTTCCAAGACCTAAGTCCTGAATTTCTTCCTGTAGGCAATCGGACTGTACCCATTGAAACGCTTGAAGGACCGATCGAAATAGCTGCAGCTGGAAAACCCAGTCTCGTAGGTGATTTCCGTGATGGGCTTGTCCGTGGTGCGGAGCTGCTTTTCCGCGACAGCCAGCCGGATGAAGTTCACATACTGGATGAAGGGTTTACCGGTCGCCTCCTTGAAGAGCCGGCAGAAATAGTTGTAGTTCAGGTTCATCATACCGCAGGCATCCTGAAGCGAGATATCCTTTTCATAGTTTTCCTCGATATGCTTCAGCAGGGTGTTGAATTTCACCAGCAGCATCTTTTTCTTTCCAATGCTGGCAGTGTGGTCGAAGGCCAGAATGTTCGCCCGGTACAGATAGGCGAGAATGCCGAACATGTGCGATTTGACCTGGATTTCATAGGCGACCTTTTTCTCGTAGTATTCCGTTGCCACCGAGATCATCAGGTTTGAAAAATATCGGTCCCCATCACTCGTCTTGTTGTCAAGCAGCCGGTAACTGAAGGCATTGTGGTTGATGAAGGGTGTCAGATACTTGTATTCGGACATCTTGATGTCGTACACCACACCCGGACAGAACTGGATCTTGCAGTATTTCGTGTAGACGCCCCGGATGGCCATGCTGCTGTGCACGATCAGACTGTTCACAATGATGGTCTGTCCCTTGGAAACGCGGACCAGCTGGTCACCGAAATAAAAGTGCATGTAGCCTTCCATCAGGTGGATCATCTCGATTTCCTCGTGAATGTGCAGGCCTGCATCAATCTTGTGTGTGCTGTCGACAATGATCACGGACAAGGACAGCGCCATCTGGGATGAACGGATTTCCTCCTGGTTGATCATGCTTGCACCTCAATTTGAGACAGAATGGAGAACTGCCGGACGGACGACAATCTGATTCCACTTCAACAGTATCAGGAATGAAGCGGCTTCGGATATCAAGATGTTGCTGAACTTGTATGATATTTTGCTGAATGTGATCTGGAAATGAAAAAGATAATTTTGTACAAATAGAGGCTAAACATGATGTAGTTTCCTGTGAAATTCGACGGTATCATGATGACATCGACCTTGGAACGGACATTGTGTCGGGCCATCCGGCTGGAGGAGGAAGAGAGACCATGATTGATGCAGGAAGCATCCTGACGAAGTACGAGGGAAATCCAATCCTCTCCGCCAAGGACATGCCCTATCCTTGTGAGACCGTATACAATTCCGGCGTGGCGAGGATGCAGGACAAGTATGTGCTGCTGCTGCGGGTGGGAAGACAGGACGGACGGTCTGTCTTCGGGCTGGCCACCAGCTTGGACGGATTCCACTTCGACGTGCATCCCGAACCCGTCTTCAGGCAGGCGACGGAAGGCATGTTCAGAGGCCCCGAAGACAAAGGGGTGGAGGATGCGCGAATCACGCAAATCGGGGACATCTATTACATATTTTACAGCTGCTACTCGTCCCGTGGTTTCCAGATCGGCCTCGCACAGACAAAGGATTTCCTGACCATCGAGCGTGTCGCCCTGACCACCGCGGCGGACTATCGGAACTCCGTCCTGTTCCCGGAGAAGATTGACGGCCTGTATGTCCGGTTTGAACGCCCCAATTTCACCAGCTGCGGCGGTCCCGGCATCTGGATCAGCTATTCGCCGGACCTCATCCATTGGGGAAACCAGCAGCTGGTCATGCTGCCGGACAAACATGACATCTGGCAGGACCACAAGGTGGGACCCGGCGCTCCGCCAATCAGAACGCCACGCGGTTGGCTGAGCATCTATCATGCGACCACCGTGACCATGGCCGGACAAATCTATCGTCTGGGGGTCGCCGTGCACGATCTGGCGGATCCTCGGAAAATCATCGGACGATCGCATCGGTTCATTCTCGCGCCGGAGGCGCTGCACGAGCGGGTCGGCTATGTCGGCAACGTCGTGTTCACAAACGGAGCGGTTGCGGAACCGGACGGCACGATCAAAATTTACTACGGCGGCGCGGATACCTGCATGAATGTCGCAACCGGAAAGATTGACGATCTGATTGATCTGGCGATGGAAGACGGACCGGATACGACGGTAGGCTAGATGGAAGACGGACCGGATACGACGGTAGGTTGGTTTGTCACCGAGGGGAGATGTACGGATGAGCCTGAATAAGAAGATGAGCCCCCCGAAGGGTTCGCCCGGAAACAGCCTGGCCCGTGAGTTCAGAAAAAACCGTTCCTTGTTTGTTCTGATTGGACCGGGTGTGCTTTTCACCTTCATTTTCTCCTATATCCCCTTGTTGGGGCTGTATTTCGCTTTCACCCGCTTCAATTTCCGCGATGGTCTGTGGAACAGTCCGTTCGTCGGCATGAAGAATTTCGATTTCCTCTTCAAGAGCAGCATCTTGCTGACCATCACGGAAAACACCATCCTGTACAACATTGCCTTCATCATCTTCGGGAACCTGACGGCCATTCTGGCTGCGGTCTTCCTGAGTGAAATCGCCTCAAGAAGCTTCAAGAAGATCACCCAGTCCGTCATGTTCCTTCCCTATTTCGTCTCTTTCGTGCTGATATCGGCTTTCGTGTACAACCTGTTCAATTATGAGTACGGCACGCTGAACAACATCCTGAAGGGCCTCGGGAAGGAACCGGTTGACCTCTATTCGGAAGTGGGTATCTGGAAGTACATCCTGGTCTCGTTCCATGTATGGAAACAGCTGGGATACTGCTCGGTCATCTACATGGCGGCGATTCTGGGCATCGACGAGGGGATCTACGAAGCGGCCGAGATTGATGGGGCCCATGTTTTCCAGAAAGTCTGGTATGTCGTTCTGCCGCAGATCGTGTCCACCTTCTTCGTCATCCTGATGTTCAACATCGGGAGCATCCTCAAGGGACAGTTCGACCTGTTCTGGCAGGTCATCGGCAACAACAGCCTGCTGTACAAGGCGACCGACATCATCGACACCTATGTCTACCGTACGCTGACGACGACCTTCGACATGGGAATGGCAACCGCAGCCGGGTTGTATCAGTCGGTTTTCGGACTGATTCTGGTATCCGTGGTCAATTACATCCTGCGGAAGAAGAGCCCGGAGAATGCCTTGTTCTGACAAACCAGCCGCAGTACCCGGATGTTTCCCCTGGTGCCGTTTCGGACCGGCCTGCACAGTGCGGTTGTCCCGCTTTACCGAAAGCATGACGAGGAGGACCTGGAATGTTCAAGAGAGACAAGTACCAGATCACGTTCAATATCCTCGGGTTCTCCTATATTCTTGTGATGTGCGTCTTCTGTCTGGTGCCCTTCTGGCTGCTGATCTCCGGATCGTTCACCAGCGAACGGTACGTCATTACGAACGGATACAGCTTTTTCCCGGGCGAATTCACCCTCGATGCCTATAAACTGGCTTTCGGCACTTCCGTCAGCGTCATGAAGGCTTATGGCGTTTCCATTGGCATCACTTTGGCGGGAACTTTTCTGGGGCTGATGCTGATGTCCATGACTGCCTACGTACTGAGCAAGAAGGAGTTCAAGTATCGCGGCCAGTTCGCTTTTTACTTTTACTTCACCATGCTTTTCAGTGGCGGCATGGTCCCCTACTACATCCTCATTTCCACCTATTTCAAATGGACCAACAATTATCTCGCATTGATTGTTCCAGGCCTGATGTCCCCGTGGCTGCTGTTCCTGCTCCGCAATTTCATGAACTCGATTCCGGAATCCATCGGGGAGTCGGCAAAAATTGATGGCGCAACTGAATTTGTCATCTTCACCCGCTTGATTCTGCCGTTGTCCAAACCGGGGCTCGCAACCATTGGCCTGTTCCTGGGGCTTGGCTATTGGAATGACTGGTTCAATGCTTCCCTTTTCATCCGGGACAGCAGCATGTTCCCCTTGCAGTACTTTCTGCAGAACATCATCCAGAGCACGGAATTCGCACGAAAATCCATGATGTCCGGCATTCCGTTCAGTGTGGACACGCCGACGGAATCGCTCAAGATGGCCACCGCCGTCATTGCCACCGGTCCCATCATCTTTCTGTATCCATTTGTGCAGCGCTATTTCATCAAAGGCCTGACAGTCGGCGCCGTGAAGGGATAAGCATCGACAGCATGTCCATGGACTGATTCACCAGGTTGGCCCCGCTATGCGGCTGACATATACACTGAAAGGGAGGAAAAATCATGAAAAAAATGCAGAAAACCCTCGCGCTCGTGCTGACGGCATTCATGCTGGTCATGGCACTTGCCGGCTGCGGCGGGGCTGCGCCGGCCACGACACCGGCCGCTTCGGAATCGGCTGTGGCGGAAGCCACCCCCACCCCCACACCGGAGGCATCGGAATCCGCTTCAGCAGAGCCCTCCGTGGAACCGACACCGGAAGCGCTCAAACAAGTGGAACTCAATGTCTACCTGCTTGGGCCGGAACCCAAGGACATGGCATCCATCGCCGCGGAAATCAACCGGTTGGCGACCGAACAGATCCAGAGCACTGTGAAATGGACCTTCCTCGGATGGGACAAATGGGACCAGAAATACCAGCTGGCTCTTGCATCCGGCGAAGCCATCGATGTCATCTACACCGCGAACTGGGCCAATTACCTGACCTTTGCGAAGAATGGCGCCTACATGGATTTGACGGAGCTTGCACCGAAGTACGCACCGATTTCCTGGGCATCCCTTTCCGAAGAGCAGTGGAATCAGACGAAGGTAGGCGGCAAAATTTACACCGTTCCCTGTGACTGGAAGGAATATGCGACCGATGGCATCGCCTATCGCGCGGATGTCGCAAAGAGCCTCGGTTTTGCGGAACCACTGAAGACAATCGAAGACATTGAAAAATTCCTGGACGCGTGCAAAGCCGCGGATCCCACATCCCTGCCCTACAACTGTACCGCAGAAGAAGCCAGCGGCCACATGGCATACTTCACAAAGGACTACAACGGTCTGGGCAATCGGCTCAACATCTATGAAGACCGCGCGACAGGCGAACTGGTCAACTATGCGTCAACCGCTGCCTTCAAGCAGTATGCGGACATGACGAAGCGCTGGTATGACAAGGGATTCTGGTCGAAGAACATCCTCTCGAGCAAAATTACGTCCGAGGAGTTGTTCAAACAGGGCAAGAACATGGCCAGCAATGGCAATCCCACCAAAATCGACACGCTGTTCCAGAACATCAACAAGGATCATCCGGATTGGGAACTCGGTTTCGTGACCTATGCATCCGGAATCGGACGCGCCGTCGTGACACCTTCCATCCGCAATGGCATGGCGCTCCCGAAGAACTCCACGAATCCGGAACGCGCCCTGATGCTCATCGACAAGCTCCGCTATGATCCTGAATATTACAACCTGACGGAATATGGCATACAGGGCAAGCATTATGTCGTCGACTCCGAAGGGTACTATGTGGCCGCCGGTGCGGATGTCGGATTCGGATACATGGCGATGCAGCCCTGGGGATGGCATGTCACCAAAATGGAATTGCCCACAAAGGGTGGCTGGCCGGGATACAAAACCACCTATGATGACATGTACGCAACCTTCGCCTTTGACTCAGCGCCTGTAAGTGGCGAAGCCGCAGCCATCGGCCAGGTCAGAAGCGAATACTGGATGCCGGTCTACGCCGGCAAGGTGAAGGATGTGCAGAAAGCCATCGATACCGCACTCGCACAGGAAAAGACCGCCGGCATCGACAAGTTCATCATGGAAGTGAAGACCCAGCTGGATGTCTTCAAGGCAGAACAGGCCATGAACTGAACCCGGACAATGTCAGAACCGACAGGATATACTTGCCGGCATGCTGAATGTACTTGACCCGCCGGGCATGATATCCTGATCAATTGCCTAATCCTGTCAGACAACCCGGGAGGGGATGGCCATCTCCTTCCGGGTTTCTTTCATTTCGGCATTGTCCCGAAGGAGGAAGCATATGAAACGCAATCCGTCACAGGTCGATCTGCCGGTGGAATCCATCCTGAACCGGCTGGATCCCTATGTCTTCGGCTCCATGAGTCTCGGTCATGAGGATGTGCCCTTTGAAACAAGACTGTCCATGGCGCGCTATGCCATGGAGCGCTGCGGCTGGTTCCACACCAGCCACAAGTATGGCAGCACCATGGATGTGCTGGCGCAGGCTTTCCGGGAATGGCCCATGCGCATCCCGAAATGCATCTTCAAGCTCAGCGGCGATTCCCTCGACGAGGTGCGAAGACAAATAGACCTGCAGCTTGAAAAGTTGGGTGTGGAACAGATCAGTATCGGCCAGCTGCATGTCGGCGGGGCACTGGCAGCGGACTTCAATGCAGGTGGAAAGTGTCTGGACGGCCTGCGTGCCATCAAGGAAGAAGGTCTTGTCGGTGCGTTCACACTCGAAGTTCATCCCTGGACCTCGCATATCGCGCTGGATCATCTGCGCGGCGGCCAGGGCAGGGATATCATCGAGGGGTATTCCTTCTACTTCAATCCGCTGCAGCGTTATGCCCTGAATGATCTTTTCGCGCTGGTCCTGGAGACGCGTCGTCCCATTCTGTCCATCCGTACAGTGGGCGGGGGGCCGGTGGAGAAGCAGGCTGCGCGGCCTGAAAGACCGGAAGATTTCATGCAAAAACGCTCTGCGGAACTTTTGCCCGTCTATGCCCAGTCCGACTGTGCAAACTGGGTGGATTTCTCCATGAATTTCGTTCTGAGCCAGCCTGGCGTGATCTGCACGATCGGGTCCTGCTCGACACCGGCCCATCTGGACGATTATCTGGCCGTCCTGAAGCAGGAGCGCCCATCCTTCAACCCGTCCCTGACAAGAAAAATCCTGGCTCTGCAGACAAAATGGTCGGATGAAAAGGATGTCCATGCGCCGGAATGGTCCATGTGACGCGACAATAACCGGGCCGGAGAAGCATGTCCGGATCAACCATGCGATGCGATGGATTGCCACACACATGCATATTCAGGGCAATCGCCCGAGGAGTTTTCAACAGCTGTTGCAGGGAATTCGCAAACTGACAGACCGTCAAGCCGAGGTCTGACTTCACGGATGAAGAGCCGAACAGTGTCAGGCACCATGAACGCATTCATGGTGCCTGACACTGTGTGCATATTCGTGGAAATTCGACACAGAGCGGATTTCCGGGCACAAAACAGACAAAAAAGAACGTAAAATTTCAGTCAAAAGCGCATTCCCCATCCGCTGTCCGAATGCTACGATAGAATGGATGTGGAAGCGGATGGGCATTCGGCGCAGCGCGCCACGAACAGCGGGTCGGCGCCGGATGTCATCGACCTGTTCCAGCGGCTGGAACGCCAGCATGCGGGCGCCAGGGTGCGGGAGCTGGCAGGGCTGGAGTTTGATAGAATCACGGATTATCTGGGGCATCCACCAAGTTTGGTGGAGTACGAGACCTGGCTGTCGGACGAGGTTCGGGAGAAAATCAGGTATCGGCCTGTGCCAGAGAATCCTTTGAAGGATTGGATACGATTTTTGGTGCATCGCAAGGCGCTGGGCGAAGAGGAGCAGGAATTGCTGCCGTTGCTGGGAACCGTGGCGCACAGCTTCCTGACGATGCTGCAGACCACCGCGATGGCCAAGAGTTACAAGATGCCTTTGCTGCTGGCGTTTCATCGGGATGGAAGACTGCATCCGGATGAAACGCCAGCGGCGATCGTAGCCAGCTTCCGTTCCTTCTATGCGAAGAATGTCCATGGGGAGGAACGCGTATGGGAGACAGCTTGATCCCGAACAACGCAAGTATGTTTGACGATGTCGTTGTCATCATTGACAATGCCCGCGATCGTGCATTCCGCGCCGTGAATCGGGAACTCAACAATATGTACTGGGGCATCGGTGAGTATGTGAGCCACCGTGTTGCCGAGGGCGGTTGGGGCAAGTCTGTTGTCAAGGCGTTCTCCAGCTTTATTCAGAGCCGCTATGTCGGAATTCAAGGTTTCTCGCCTCAAAATATCTGGCGAATGAAACAGTTTTACGAAACGTACAACGGCAATGAAAAACTCTCGCCACTGGTGAGAGAAATCAGCTGGACTAACAATGTCCTGATAATGATGGCCGCAAAAACGGATGAAGAACGAGATTTTTATCTTGCTCTTTCAGTGTCTGTTCAGTCGTCACGGATTTGAGGTTATGAACATGAAAATCTACGTAGGGGTTACAGACAAAGGCTGGTATGAACAACTCATGGCACAGAATCCAGATGAGGTGAACTTCTGGAAGCCTGGGTCAACCAATTTTAGAGTGCTTGAGCCGAACGATCTATTTCTGTTCAAACTGCACCATCCATACAACTGCATCGTTGGTGGTGGGTTTTTCGTACGTTTTTCGCTGTTGCCACCTTTTCTTGCATGGAAAGCATTTGGATTGAACAACGGGACCCGAACCTATGATGAACTGTTGGCTCGTATCAATAAATACCGGACACAAAATCGCATCACAGACACGAACAATTCTATCGGCTGCATTGTATTAACCGAGCCGTTCTTTCTCAGTGAAAACCAATGGATTGCGGCGCCTCCTGATTGGAAACCGAGTATTGTTCAAGGAAAAACTTATGATATGAGCACGGAGATCGGTGCGGATCTATATAGGCAAGTCATGGAGTCCACACAGCGTGTGGCGAGTATAGGGACTCTGGAAGTTGGTCCACGGTATGCTGTATCAACGACGCTGCATCGGCTTGGTCAAGGCGCATTCCGGGTTGTCGTGACGGAGGCCTATCAACGGAGATGTTCCATCACTGGAGAGAAAACGCTACCAGTGCTGGAAGCAGCACACATTAAGCCCTATTCTGAGGACGGGCCACATGACATCAAGAATGGATTGTTGTTGCGGTCTGATTTCCATACGCTTTTCGATGATGGATACATCACCGTAAACAAGGACTTCGTCATTGAAATCAGTCGGAAATTGAATCAGGATTATGGGAATGGAAAAGACTATTACCAGTATCATGGCAGCCGGCTACAGCACTTGCCAACGCGGGCGAATGAGTTGCCTTTGAGTGAATACATAGAATGGCACAACGACCATTGTTACAGGGGTTGATAGTGCATTCGTGTAGGGCACAATGACTCCTGGCAACGTACCGTATTTTCATATGAATCGACAATAGCCCAATTTGCTTGTTTCTGGTGTCGGCGCATGGAATAAGATCGAAAGAGGTTGCAATGGATCTTCTACAATATAAACCGCTCATTGATGCCTTGCCAGTCCAGCAACAAGCATTTAGTCCAAATGAGAATATTTGGGGAAAATTGCTGCAAACAGCTGACGTTGGGCTTTCGCTTGATGCTTTTCAGCATAAGCAAGGTTTTTCGAGGATGTTGCTTCATGAGATGGCATTGTCACCTCAAAAGCTGATAGCCATATTGATGTGGGGCTATCCAACAGGTGGACGAGGAAAGAACATTGAGAATGTCCTGAAAAGGCTTGAAGACATCTGCAATACGATTTCTTTTTATGAGAATTCGGATTTGACGAAAAAGGAGCTTGTTCAACTGATCACGAGTCTGGCGCAGATACCCAACTTGGGGATGGCGACCTGGTCGAAGTTTCTCTATTTCTGCCATGTTACGTTCAACAAAAAGAAAATGGTGATTCTTGATAGCAAGATTGCTGATGTACTCAACGGCCAAACGGTGAATGGTGTTGTATTCAAAAATCTGACGGCAAGCAATTCAGCGGAAGTCTATTGTGATTATTTACTCGGAATGGGCTCACTAAGCGAATTCCTGGGATCTGACATTGATAAGCTGGAGCTGTTCCTTTTCATGTTTGGCGCAATGCTGCAGCTTCGTGATGGACAATAGCAACTGGTGAAAAAGAAGAGGCAATTATGCAAGAGCTGTATTCCCCTCAGAAGGTCATCGACCTTTATCGCTACATCAAGGAAGTTGCGTTATTGAAACGCCAGATTGTCACGGACATTTCTGCGCAACCTTGGTTTCGTTATCTCAAAGACATCCATGGTGATGCGGAAAACATCGGTGTTCAATATCGTGATCGTCTTGTGATAGAAACGGATTCAGATGTCGATGGTATTGCGGAAACTTCTACTGAAGCTGCTATGATTCACACTTCAGGAACGAAGTCCCTTCCTACGCTATTTGAAGGCATGGAAGTCTATCCCCTCCTCACTGTTCATCGCCCAGCCTTCACACGCTGCCCGGAGCCGCCTGCCATGCTGCTTCCCTGGCTGGAACCGGATTGGGGTCACTTTAATTCCGTACTTCGCATCATTGAGAAGCATACCGAAACAGACGATTCCGGAAACATCCTTTTCGAAGAATCCTTCTCGGACTCTGGTGACCGAATGAAGGCGCTTGCGTTATGGCAGCCACTTCGGGACACCTGGGCAGAAAAGCAGAAGATTGTCGAAAAAACACGAAGTCTCTTTCAGAAGCTTTACGAAGTTCATACGGATCTGGCACGAGATTCGGAGACATTGGAACTGTTGGTCGGAAATGGCGTGGTGAAACAGGTTGGAAATGATGCCGTGCTTCACCCCGCGCTGATCAAGCGCGTCAAGACCGTGTTCGATGCCCTCTCCAACACCATTCACATCGTGGACCGGAGCCTGAACTGGAGACGACTGTGCTCAACGCGCTGACAGATATCGAATACAGCGCCATCAAGGAACTGCGACAAAAGGTGAAGGAGAACGACTATCATCCGCTGGACCGAAATGATGCGTACGATTTCCTGCAAGGCATGACGCATCAGTTGTCATCGGAAAGCTGCTTTCTGCGAGATGTTTCCATGCATGCTGGTACAGGCGATCATTTGGTTGTCAGTGCGGAGCCTGTGTTCTTTCTACGCAAGCGCATGGATGGCACGGCCAAGGCCATCGATGCCATCATCGACTACATTCAGGATACAGGATATGTTCCCGGTCATATCAAGGATCTCATCGGCGGCAGCATAAAGGCTCCGCAGGAGGATCCCGGGGAACCGACCATAGAAGCGCAACTGGCAGCCATCAGCGGAGAGAGTGTGGACATTCTGCTGGCCAAAGAGGCGAACCGCGAGCAGTTGGAGATTGCCCAGCGAGTGGAACACCACAACGCCGTATTGGTGCAGGGGCCTCCTGGTACGGGTAAAACACACACCATCGCCAATTTGCTGGGGCATTTTCTGGCGGAGGGGAAAAGCGTCCTCGTCACCAGTCATACAAAGAAGGCGCTGTCCGTTCTCAAGGACAAGTTGCCGGAACCCATCCGGGACCTGTGCGTGTCCGTACTCGACGACTCCAACAAGGACATGATTCGTGCCGTGACCGGCATGACCAGCCGGATGTCGATCCATACGGCGTCCGCGCTCAAGCGGGACATGCAAAAGCTGGAACACGAGCGGCAAGATGTCATCAACCAGTTGGCGGAAGTCCGGAAGAGCATTCACCGGGCCATGTCCAAGGAGTACGAACCCGTGGTGTATCAGGGGACATCCTGTTCCACCGCGGATGCCGCGCGGTTTGTGCGGGAATATGCGGAACCGTTGTCCTTCATGCCGGGTGCGGTTCAACTGGATCGTTTGCTGCCGTTGTCCCTGGAGGAAATGCAGGCGCTGTATCACAGTAATGAGGCTGTTTCTAGTGAGGAAGAGGCAGAGCTGCGGGTGTTGTTGCCGGATCCAAAGACGCTATTATCTGCCGGTCAATATGAGCAGGATCAGGCTCGCGGCAGGGAGATGGCCATCACGCTGCAAACCTTGTCCGAGGTCATCGGAGAAAACTTGATACTGGATGTGGAGAACCGATGCGTGGTCTCCCTGTCTCACACACCGCCAGCGGTTCTCATTGAGAAGCCGCCAACCAAATCGCTGCGTACATTGGAATCCTACTGTCGCCCCATGCAATTGGGTGAGGAGTGGATGGTTCAGGCGGCCTCGGATGGCTTACGTGGTGGTGGATACCGTCAACGGTGGGAGAGCCTGATTTCTTCCCTGGAACTGACGGTTGCGCTGTCGGATGAACTGGTGGCGCCAATGACGGGCAAGCAGGTCATCTGGCCGGATCGGGCGGCAAAGGATGTTCTTGAGGACGGGCTGGAACGACTCGAGCAGATTCTGCAGAAAAAGGAGAAACCGAGCCCTCTGGACCTATTGGCAAGCAAGGCGGCGAAAATCGTCAATGATTCGTTGCGCATCAACGGCAAACCGTTATCACATGCGGAAGAGGCATCTATGTTGCTGGGTGTTTTGCATTTGCAGCAGCAGCGGCAGGACGTTGCGAATTTATGGGATGCATTGCTGGCCGGAAAGGGCACAGCCCCATTCCTGACGCTGGGGGAGGAACCGGAACAGAAGGCCAAAGGCCTGATTGCCCATATCCAAAGGGTTCTGAATTGGTATGAGGTGGAATATGGCACACTGCTGGAACACCTGTCCCAAGCCGGATTCCGGATGGAACTTGTATTGCCATCCTGTTCCATGGAGACCAGGGAAGAACAGACCCGGCGACTGCTGCTGGCTGTGAAAGAGCGGATCCCCAATTTGATACAGGCTGCGGACATGCTCATGGAGCGGGTTGCCATGCAGCATCGGATTGCGGATTGTTTTGAGAAGCTGGGTGCGGGCGCGTTGAGCCGGTCCGATGTATGCCGGAGGTTACGCAAAGCTCTTGAGAATGTGGATGCGGTCGCCTATCGCAATGCATATGAGGCATTGGAGCAGCTGTACCCCAAATATGCGATGCTGTCCCGGCGGGAGGCCTTTCTTGAAAGGATTTCGGCTGTTGCGCCCCATTGGGCGGAGGCGATTCGCAACCGTGAAGGCCTCCATGGGCTGGGGACGTGCCCGGCGGATGTGCTGGATGCCTGGAAGTGGAAGCAGCTGGCAGGTACTGTGGAAGCCATTACGGAGACCCCCTTTGAGGCATGGCAACAGAAATCGGGGGATCTTTCCAGGCTGCTGCGGCAGAAGACAGAGGAGCTCGCCACGGCCAAAGCCTGGTTCCATCTGCTGACCCGGACCGAGACCGATACAAGCCTGCAACTGGCCCTGCAGGGATGGGCGCAGACCATCAAAAAAATTGGCAAGGGAAATGGCAAAATGGTGCCCAAGCTGCGTCAGGAAGCCCGCAAGCTGATGGCCAAATGCCAACGGGCGGTTCCCTCTTGGATCATGACCGCTGCCACGGCATTGGAAAATCTGGATCCGGCGGTGAATCGGTACGATGTGGTGATTCTGGATGAAGCCAGCCAGTCGGACATGACCGCACTTGCCATTGCCTTTATGGCCGAACGGATCATCGTGGTGGGGGACGACAAGCAGGTGAGTCCAATGGCCGTTGGATTGGACATGGTGCAGATCAGCCGGTTGCAGGAAGGGCTCATCAAGGATTTGTTTCCAACATGGCATCTGTATGAGCCGACCACTTCCATATATGACATCGCCGCGCAGACCTTCCAGCCATTGATGTTGCGGGAGCATTTTCGGTGTGTGCCGGACATCATCGGGTTCAGCAACCGATTGTCCTATGATGACGGGATCATGCCGCTTCGGGAGGAGAGTTCCGCCAGGGTCTTTCCGGCGGTTGTGCCATACCGGGTTGTGGACGGGGAGCGCACTTCAGGACGCAAAACCAATGAACGGGAAGCGGAGACGCTGGTGTCGCTGGTTCGGGCGTGTATGGAGCAGCCCGAATATGAGGGACTCACCTTTGGCGTTGTTTCCATGCTGGGGGATGAACAGGCGAAACTGTTACGGCAGAAGCTTTTTGCGCGCATTGCGATCGATGAGTATGAGAAACGGCAGGTCTTGTGTGGCATCGCCCCACATTTCCAGGGAGATCAACGTGATGTGATATTCATGTCTCTTGTTGACAGCAATGAGGGCGACGGACCGTTGCGGAAGATGAGTGAAGGTGTTCAGGATTCCACCCGGCAGCGTTACAATGTCGCGGCTAGCCGTGCGCGGGACCAGATGTGGGTGGTTCACTCGCTGGACTACAAGCGGGATTTGAAGACCGGCGACTTGCGCCGAGAGCTGTTGGAGTACGTGGAGAACCCGAAAGCTTTTGCCAACAAGATGAATGCGGTGGAAAGGCAGGCGGAGTCTCCGTTCGAGGTTGCTATTGCCAAGGCGCTGATTGTGGCCGGGTATCGCATTTCCCAGCAATGGACGGTTGGCAGTTACCGCATCGACATGGTGGTGCGGTATCAGGGAAAGAAGATTGCCATTGAGTGTGATGGGGAGCAGTATCACAGCTCCGCCGAAAGCATCCGGGCTGACATGGAACGGCAAGCCATTCTGGAGCGGTTGGGATGGCGGTTCATCCGTATTCGCGGCAGCGCATATTATCGTGATCCGAAGAAGACGATGGATGGGGTGTTTCAACAGTTGGAGGCGCTTGGGGTGCTGCCGGAGGATGAACCGGAAGATTTGCCGGTAGGGCTGGCAAATGGGTTATCGGATGGGATATCGGATGATGGGGTGCATGAGGGCGCAGGCGATGGCGTGGTCGATGGAGCTTTGGGCCAATCTGAATTGCTTGCCCGTGTCACGCTGCGTGCGCAACATCTGCGGGATGCCTGGAAAGCTGGTTTTGACACCGTGGAGGAATGGCAGGAGCGTCTGCAACAGCAGCAATATCAACAACATCAACAAAATCAGCAGCTGCTGCAACATCACCAACAAAGTGTTCAAACCGAAACACTTAACGGGACAATGGAAACGCTTCAGCCTGACAGGATAGGAGCAGAGGGGTTGCAACAAGACGATAATTCCCAGAAACGAAAAGACGAGGTGCGGCTCGAAATCGACATGCAGGGTGAAAAGAAAGAGGAAAGCGTTATTGCTGTGAAGTCCACAATGAGAAAGCAGGAATCCGAAATGCGGACAACCGCCAATTCGAGGGATACTGTTGCAATTGCAAATAGGCAGCTTCGACGGGAGCAGTCACAGGATATGGGTGACAAATCGCCATTGGTGGTTGATGCAGATCCGATCTTGGATATCCTTCGTTCGTCTGGGTTGGAATACTTTGATGAACGCCACCGGGATGGGCATATCTGGATTGTTGGGGACCATAAAGCGAGAGCCGTGCTGAAATCGCTATACAATCTTGGACTAAAGGGGTTCAAACTGTTTACTTGATATATAACAAATACTATGATATAATATTCATTATGAGTAGAATAGTATCGATTGGACAAGCCTCGGAAATTCTTGG
>JAIFNI010000205.1 GCA_020047785.1 Clostridia bacterium | reverse complement strand
CAGGGTTCAACCGCGAAAAATCATCCGCGAGCACGCAGAATTCCCGTATGTGCCTGACAGATGGCGACGGCCAGGGCGTCTGCTGCGTCATCCGGCTTCGGAAGGGTTTCCAAATTCAGCAGAACCTTCACCATCTGCTGCACCTGCGTTTTTTTTGCGTTGCCGTAGCCGACCACCGCCAGTTTGACTTGCATCGGTGTATATTCGAATACGGGAATCCCGGACAGGGCTGCCGCCAGCAGGACGATGCCGCGCGCATGTCCGACTTTGATGCCCGTGGTGACATTTGTATTGAAAAAGAGCTCCTCGACAGCCATCACATCGGGTTTCCAGACTGCCATCAACTCACCCATCCGTGTATGAAGAAGGAGCAGGCGTTCCGGAAACGGCACACCTGCCTCCGTTTTGATGACACCATAATCCAGAACCCTGAATCGGTTTCCTGCATGGTCGACAATGCCGTAACCCGTAATGGCAAAGCCCGGATCGATTCCCATGACTATCATGCCTTGCTATCCCGGCCTTTCTTCGGATAAAATGAAAACGGATTCCACTGGAACAGATGCCCCATGGAATCAGTATTGCATAATTATGCATTTCGTTGTATGATTTATGCAATCGGAAACGGTGTTGGCAATCGGTCGTGTATCCGCACGACCCATGCACATTTTACAGCCCCGGCTGTTGAATGTCAAAAACAGGCGTATCTGGCAATCCGGATCAAGGATTGGGTCCACACCCCGTCGGGACATTCGGGTGCCGGGCAGGAAAAACAGATTGGAGCGTGCGTTATGGCAAGGGAAAAGGTAGTTCTCGCCTATTCAGGCGGTCTGGACACATCCATCATCATTCCGTGGCTGAAGGAAAACTATGATTACGACGTCATTGCGATGGCGGCCGACGTCGGTCAGGGCGAAGAACTCGATCCATTGAACGAGAAAGCCATCAAAACAGGCGCCAGCAAGATTTTCATCGAAGATCTGAAGGAAGTCTTCATCACCGACTATATCTGGCCGACCCTGAAGGCCGGCGCCATGTATGAAGGCAAGTACCTTCTCGGCACATCTTTCGCCCGTCCCATCATCGCCAAGCGCATGGTGGAAATCGCGAAGCAGGAAGGCGCCACCGCCATCGCGCACGGCGCAACCGGCAAAGGAAACGATCAGGTCCGGTTCGAACTCACGGTCAAGGCGCTGGCTCCCGAATTGAAGATCATCGCCCCCTGGCGCATCTGGGACATCAAATCGCGCGATGACGCCATCGACTACGCAAATGCCCGCAACATTCCGATTCCGGTTTCCAAGAAGGACAACTACAGCCGGGACCGCAATTTATGGCATCTCAGCCATGAAGGTTCGGAATTGGAAAACCCAGGGCTCGAGCCGATCTATGACAGACTTCTCCAGCTGTCCGTCACTCCTGAAAAAGCGCCGGACAAAGCCACCTATGTGGAAATCGGGTTTGACGCAGGGATTCCTGTCGCCATAAACGGGGAAAAACTTCCCCCCATCGAATTGCTCACGTTCCTCAACAAAGTTGGCGGAGCAAATGGCATCGGCAACATCGACATCGTGGAAAACCGCCTGGTCGGCATGAAGTCGCGTGGTGTGTATGAAACCCCCGGCGGCACCATCCTGTATGCCGCACACCGCGACCTGGAACTGCTCACGCTGGACCGGGACACCCTTCATTACAAGGACCTTGTTTCCCAGCGTTTTGCCGAACTCGTTTATTTCGGCCAATGGTTCACACCTCTTCGTGAATCGCTTTCCGCCTTTGTCGACAGTACGCAGCGGATGGTCACCGGCAAGGTGAAGATGAAGCTGTACAAGGGCAACATCCTCTCCGCAGGCACGGAATCCCCCTTCTCCCTTTTCGATGAGGATTTGTGCACATTCGGAGAAGATGCCGTATACAACCAGAAAGATGCCGAGGGATTCATCAATCTGTTCGGTCTTCCTCTCAAGGTACAGGCCGGCATGAAAAAAAAGAACGGACTGCCGCTGGAATAGAACCGGCACGAATCATCCGGAACCGCGACAATCATCCGGAACCGCAACAAATATCCGGAGCCGCATGACAGCACGTCATGCGGCTCCTTTCCCGAATTGCAGTATGGAATACACAGGTGAAGGCAGGAGACGGATATGACAAACGAACCGACCAAACTCTGGGGTGGCCGTTTCTCCAGGAATACGGACGCCATGATGGATGATTTTCACTCCTCCATCCGTTTCGACAGCCGGATGTACCGGCAGGATATTCTCGGAAGCATCGCCCACGCAGGCATGCTGGGAAAAACAGGCATCATTCCGGCGGAAGATGCAATCCTGATCGGGAAAACACTCCGGGAAATCCTCTCCGACATAGAGGAAGGCAAAGTGGCTTTCACTGTCTCAGCCGAAGATATCCACATGAACGTGGAAACCATTCTCATCGATCGGATCGGGGATGTCGGAAAACGTCTGCACACCGGCCGCAGCCGCAATGATCAGGTGGCGCTCGATATCCGTTTGTATCTTCGTGATGAAATCACGCGACTCGACAGGCTCCTGCATGAACTGATCCGTGTCCTGCTGGAGACGGCGGAAGCGAACCTCAATACCATCATGCCTGGCTACACGCACCTGCAGCGCGCACAGCCCATCACCCTCGCCCATCATCTGATGGCCTATGTGCAGATGTTCGGTCGCGACAGGGAACGGCTTGCCGATTGCCGCAAACGGCTGAATGTGATGCCGCTCGGTTCGGGTGCCCTTGCCGGGACCACCTACCCCCTTGACCGGATGATGGTCGCACAGGAACTGGACTTCGATGCGATCACTGAAAATAGCCTCGACGGGGTTTCCGACAGGGATTTTGTTCTGGAACTCGCCGCGGACCTTTCCATTGAAATGGTCCATCTGAGCCGTTTTTCGGAAGAAATCATTCTGTGGTCCTCTGCGGAGTTCGCCTTCATCGAACTGGACGACGCTTATTCAACCGGTTCCTCCATCATGCCGCAGAAGAAGAATCCGGACGCGGCGGAACTGGTCCGCGGAAAAAGCGGACGCGTGTTCGGCGACCTGATGGGACTTCTGACCGTCATGAAAGGACTTCCACTCGCCTACAACAAGGACATGCAGGAAGACAAGGAAGCCATTTTCGACGCAGTGGACACGGTTTGCGGATGCCTGCCCATCTTTTCCCGGATGGTTGCGACCATGCGGGTGAAACCGAAGACGATGCGGAAGGCGGCAGCCGGCGGGTTCACCAATGCAACGGATATCGCGGATTATCTGGTGAAAAAGGGCATGCCCTTCCGGGAGTCTCATGAAGTCATCGGGCACATGGTCGCGCATTGCATCGGGGCCGGCTGTGCCATCGAGGAACTGTCGCTGGATGAATTGAAGACCTTCTCCCCACTGATTGAGGAGGATGTCTATGGCGCGATTTCCCTTGAAACCTGTGTAGAAGGCCGTTTGCTGCCAGGCGGACCCGCCCGTGGAGCTGTGGAGGCAGCCATCCGGTCGGCACAGGCAAAACTGGCTCAGTAAAAAAACGCTTCGGAAGGTATTTTCCCCCGAAGCGTTCAGTACGGTTTCGCCTTCTTTTCAAGCGCCTTTCCCATGCTGTACCATGAGTTGCGCAGGCTGTCCCGCATTGTCTCGTCCAGAGTGCTTTCAATGACACTGTTGAGTTCCTTGCGCATCCGATGGTATTCTCTGATGTCGAACGCCTCGTCCGCCATGAGTGCTTCCATCTCATCCAGCCAGGCTGCCAGATATTCGATGCCCGAGTATTCACCGGTCACCTTTTTCTTCATATGAGCCACCACCAGGCGTACGGCCTTATGCTTCACTTCCGCATCGGTTGCCGGATGTTTCTCTTCATGCTTCGATTGGACTGTCATTGGATTGATCTCCTCTCCCTGCGAAACGGAGGAGGTCTCCCCCCGCTTCACCTATGATGAAAAACCACAAAAGCAAAGGACCCCGAACAGGATCCTTCAGCGAATATGTCCAAGAACATTATATCTTTTTTCTTTGGAAATGTCCATGCCTGCTGTGCGCAAATACGCTGACCGCACCTCATTCGGGTTTCCGTTCATAAGCGATGACTGTCAGATCCGCAGTTTTTGTCTCATCGAGGTTTTTTTCCGTACCGATCGGCATGACCAATGTGTCCGGATTGCCATCACTCACGTAAAAGGTGCGGGTTCCCGCTTCAGCCAGCCACCAGTCCAAATCGGCTTCAGCCGGAACCTTCCCGGTCGCGCGCACGCGCTCGATGAAAAGCGGGTCGAATCTCTTGTCGAAAACTGTCACGGAGGGGGCTGCACCGACTGCAAAGATGCCATCGTTCCGATACCCGGTTCCTTCCCAGGCACCTTCGGCCAGCAGGGGTCTGAGGGTCTTGTCCTTCGGCCGGCTTCCGTAGGCAAGTGCCAATGTTCGGAATTCAAGACCGGGGATCGTTTCGGAAAGGGCTTTCTGATTGCGGCCCAATGCCTGTTCTATGTCCTGGCGTGTCCCATCCGCGGTGAAGTCGACATGTCCCCAGGTATGACTTCCGATTTCGAAACCCATGTTCAAGAGCATCATGATTCTTTCCGGAACCGTGCCTGCGCCTGGGAAGGTATTGGTGCCCATGTCCATATTCAGAAAGAAGGAACCGTGCATGCCGAAATCCGGATGGGTTTCATTGAAACGGCGCAGAACATCCACGGCACAGTCCGAACTCACGCGCAATGCGCCGTTTTCTTCCGTGAGGCTGAACTGGCTGGCAGTCCCGTCATCAAACGTGAACACCATCGGTTTCAACCCGGCTGGCACGGAAATGCGTCCGCTGAGGAAATCATCCATGGATATCAGTCGGAACCCGCCCTGATACAGGGTGTCCAGCAGGGTTTCATACATGTCGAAGGTGGCGGTGTAGTTCTTTTCGGTCTTCGGTTCAAATGCCTTCACGAATTTGTGGAACATGACGACCGGAATCCGTCCCAACTCATTCGGGGAAAATTCCGGATAATCCGTTCGGATTGTTAGGTTGGAAGCATGCGTGGCGGCACCCGCCGAAACATCTTCCGGCGCCTCTCCTGTTGACTGCTCGGTGGTTTCCGTTGCTTCCGCAGTGGATGCAGGAGGGGACGCGGTTTCCGCAGGCATGTCGTAAGCTGATTCAGGAGAAGCGGACGCCTCTTGTCCGGAGTCATCATCACGATTCCCTGAACCGGAAACCGCAGTCCCGGAAGGTAAGACAGATTGCCCGGAACCGGCATTCCCATCCGAAGGAATGCCTTCACCCGTCACCCCGCATCCCGCAAACAAAAAGCAAGTGCCGGCAAGAAGCAGGACCGACAAGGAAAAGGGAATGAACCAGGATGATGAACCGGAACCGGGCAAGGAACGGGATTTGGTACAGGATCCTGTTCTGGAAAAGAAATGAGGAGACCAAACAAGAATTCTCCGCGGCAAGCGCGGCAACCTGCTCAGAACTCCACCCCGCGGCGGGCGCCGATTCCCTTTTCATACGGATGTTTCAGTGCGTCCATCCGTGTGGCGTAATCTGCAAGAACCAGCAGATTTTCCGGAGCCGTACGTCCTGTCAGAACCACCTCCGCGCCTGGATGACGGCGCAGAAGCGCATCTCTCAGTTCCGACTCCGTCAGGATTCCCATGGAAAGCACATCCAGAAGCTCATCGAACACAAAGAGCCGTATGTCGGCATCCTGAAGCCTTTCTTTTGCGGTCAGCCATCCGGCCCGCAGGTCGGCAGCGGTTTCCTGCTTCTGCTCCGCCGTCTGGTTCCAAAGAAATGCCTTGTGCCGCATCTCGGGTCTGAAAACGGAAACCAGGCCGTCAAATTGCTCGAAAGCCTTGATTTCCCCTGTCGGCATGCTCTTGAGGAACTGGACGAACAGTACGCGAAATCCGTTCCCAGCCATTCTTGCGGTCAAACCTGCCGCAGCGGTGCTCTTCCCTTTTCCGTTTCCCATGTAAAGATGGATCAGACCGTTTTCCTTCATGCCTTCCTCCGATGTGTCAAGTAATTCCGACCATACATGATGAGCGCGAACAGGGTCATGCAGACACAGACCCACATCAGGAAGGTGGTGACAGGAGACTCCCTGAGGAAAAAGGTAAGCATGATGACTACGAACAACAACGCTGATGCCACTTTGCCATACCAGCGCGCCGAGGTGTCCATCTTCCTGCGGATGGCGAGTACGCCCACCACCAGCATGAAGAGTTCCTTGATGAAAAACAGGGAGGGAATCATCAAAGGGATCATTCCCAGATAGGCAAGTGAAAACAAGGCTGTGAGCTGCAGCAGCTTGTCCGCGGCCGGATCCGCAATGCGTCCGAAGACTGTCATCACATCATATTTTCTTGCGATGGCGCCATCCAGCATATCTGTTGCTTCGGCTGCAAGAAAAACCCACATGGCTTCCGTCAGCCGGTTTTCAAGCATCAGCAGCGCAAAGATCGGGATGGCGCACAAACGCAGGATTGTCAGGGTGTTGGGAACATATCGGATGATCCGGTTCATGCGGCTCATTCTCCCGTTGCAGCCTGAAACATGGGGGCCATTTCGGCAAACAGGTCAGGATATCGTCTGGACAGGTTGACAGGTTTCAGGTCTTTGCCGGTCCAGACATGCTCCGTGAATCCGGAAGCGCAAACAGGACCATCCGGAGAGGCATGGACCGTATACCCGAAAACCATCCGGGACTTTCCGGCCTTTACGAGACGCGTCCTGACATGGGCGGATTCCCCATAATGCATGGCGCGGTTGTATTCGCAGGTCAGCCTGATTAAAGGCAACAGGGCTCCTGCTGCCTCCAGACCGGCATACGTGAAGCCAAAATGTTTGACATGTTCAGTGCGACCGCATTCAAACCAGATCGGATAAACGGAATGATGGACAATGCCCATCTGGTCCGTTTCCGCATACCGGACGGGAAAGGATGTCTCTGTCGTCATACGTTTTTTCTCCGGAACCGATGCAGTTCACAATGCCAGAATCCGACTGAGTTCCACAAGATCCTGGTCCATGCTTTTCTTCATGTTGAGTGCTTCCGTGATTTCAATATCCACGATTTTTCCACCCTGGACAGCAACAATGCGATTCTCCCGGCCTGCACGCAGCACTTCCACGGCATATGAACCCATGCGGCTTGCCATGACCCGATCCAGAAGGGTCGGAGATCCCCCGCGTTGAATGTGGCCCAGGATGGTGGCACGGGTGACGATGTCGGTTTTTTCTTCAATATACTTGGCAATGTCCACCGCTCCGCCCACGCCTTCGGCTACAATGACCAGATAGTGCTTCTTGCCGCGGTTTCTGCCGTCGATGATTGGCTTGATGATGTCCTGATCGATATCAAATGCGTTTTCCGGTAGGACGACGGCTTCCGCGCCACCTGCAATGCCGCAGTTCACGGCAATCCAGCCGGCCTTGCGGCCCATGACCTCAAGAACGCTGCAGCGCTCATGCGAATAGGAAGTGTCACGAATCTTGTCTATGGCATCCAATACGGTATTCATGGCCGTATCATATCCGATTGTATACTCCGTGCAGCTGATGTCGTTGTCGATGGTGCCGGGCATGCCGATGACCTTCATCCCGTGCTTTGCCAGGTCGCGCGCGCCCCGGTACGATCCATCTCCGCCGATGACGACCAGTGCGTCCATTTCATAGATGGCTGCGATGTTCATGGCTTTCGCGACGCCGGCTTCCGTGGCAAACTCCGCGGAACGGGCCGTCTGCAGCACCGTGCCGCCGCGCTGGATGATATCTCCGACCGAACGCAGGTTCATCTCCTCGATATCGCCGTGCAGCAGACCTTCATACCCCTTGTGCACACCGAGCATGGAGTATCCGTAATAGATGCCGGTGCGCACGACCGCACGGACAGCCGCGTTCATACCCGGAGCATCTCCTCCGCTGGTCAGTACGCCGATTCTTTTCAAATCTCCCATGTCAGTCGCCTCCCTTGCCGATATCCGACCTTTGATTCGTTCGATTTTTCTGAAATCTTCCAGAAGGGATACAATTCAGATTCCCCATGATGCAAAACCGGAACCATTGTATGCCTCAGAAACGTTTTCAGGCGTGAAAGGGTTGCAATGCCCGCATCATGCCGGCAGGATCCGCCAGCTGCGGGTGCGGGCCAAAAATCAGAAGCCCTTGTCGATGATGATGTTGTGTGCTTCCTCCACGTCCGTTTCGGGCACGGATACTTCCAGATAGTCGTTGGTGTTCTCCCTTTTTCCGGCCGCCTGAACGCGGACCAGCATTCCTGCCTGTTCAAGGGCGGATTGAAGTGCACCGGCTTTGTCGCGATTCTGTGCCATGTATACAACTGTCCACATCGTTACGCATGCCCTCCCTGACGGCTTTCCGCATCCACGACTCCGTAGCGGCAGAAGACCTTGGCTTTCCCACGGATCTTGATGGCGGAGGTCTGTTCGGTGAACTGGGCAATGAGGACTTCACCACGATCGAGGATTTCCGTATGATGCAGGCGCGTGTCTTTTCCACGGGTAAGTCCGATGACGTTCACGCCGTTTTCTTCAGCCTGAATGACGATGTAGTCCGAATGTGCTTTGTCTGTGACATTTTCCTGATTATCCAATCGATCGTCCCCTCGATGGCAGCATTTCTTCGTGTCAGGAAGCCGGTACGGCACTAACCTGCATGCTCCAAAGGGTTTGGAAGCATATGGCCGCATCGCGACATCACCCGAACCCATGATACCCGATTTCACTGCAATGCGCAAGTACGCCGGAATCCATGGCCCATCCGCATTTCGGACTTCAGGATGCCTCGATTTTCACATTATCGGGCCCCAATAGCCGGACAAGCGCATCGGAAAGAATCGGGTCCGCATGGACGGACAATTTCATGGAACTGGCACGGGAGCCGTTTTCATACACATAGGCCGGCACAACCCCGTCAAAATAGTGGAGCAGGGCATGTACAGCCTTTCGGTCCCGTTCCGGGATTTCTGCTGGAATTCTCACTTTCATGCGGATATCCAGCCTCCCTGGCTGCCCAGGGGACGGTGCATCTTTCGAATACACATGCTGCGGCTCCATGACAGGTGCTTTGCCATGATGCTGGAATCCCCGTCCGCCTCCGCCTTTTCCTGAACCGGGAAGTCTTGGCAGCTGTCCATCGGGCGCCAACGGCAGAAAGCGTTCCGCCAGGATTTTCGGTTCTTCCTCCTCCTTCACGCTGACACGGCCTTCCACCCAGACGGGCTGTTCCCGCGCAAGCAGCTGAGCCTGGGATTCGAGCACATTCGGAAAGACAATGACTTCAAACTGTCCATACAGATCTTCCAGCGTGAGAAAGGCCATCATTTTGTTGCTTCGGGTGCTGATGGACTTCATTTCGGTGATGATGCCCGCCGTGATGACGGGCTGCCCGTCCTTCAGACGTATCGGATCCCCCTCCTCGCCTGTTGACTGGAAGTCTCTGGCTGTGACGGTCGCATGTCGTTCCATCAGGGCCGCGACGCTGTCCAGCGGGTGTCCTGAAAGGTAGAGACCGAGCATGTCCTTCTCCATGGCCATCAGCAGACGGGAATCGTATTCCGGGATGGCGGGCCACTCCACGGCCATTCCGGTGGTGGCGGGGTGGCGGATGCGCCTGCGTCAAACAGAGAAAACTGCCCTTCCAGCATGGTTCTGCGCGTCTGGTTGACACTGTCGATGATGAAGTCGAACTGGGCCATGAGCCGGGAACGGCAGATGCCGAAAGAATCGAACGTACCGCATTTGATGAGGCTTTCCACGGTCTTCTTGTTCAGATCCCTCCCCGCCAGGCGTTCGCAGAAATCGACAAAGTCCCGGTACGGTCCATTTTTCCCCCGTTCCGCCACCAGTGCCTGAACCACGTTGATGCCGACATTTTTGACGGCGGAAAGTCCGAAGCGGATGCGCTTTCCGGCTGTGGAAAATCCGGACTTGCTCTCGTTGATGTCGGGCGGCAGTACCTGGATGCCCATTTTCCGGCATTCCATGACATATTCGGATACCTTTCCGAGACTTCCGAGAAAACTGTTCAGCAGGGCCGCCATGAAGGCGACAGGATGATATGTGCGCAGCCAGGCCGTCTGGTAGCCAACCACCGCGTAAGCTGCGGCATGGGACTTGTTGAAGGCATAGGAAGCGAAATCCATCATTTCGTCAAACAGCTGGTTTGCCGTTTGTTCGTCCATGCCGTTCCGCAGGGCGCCGATGATGGTGACCACCCCGTTCTCGTCCGTCTGTCCGTATATGAAGTTCCGCCGTTCGGCGTCCATCACTTCCTTCTTCTTTTTCGACATGGCCCGACGAACCAGATCAGACCGACCGAGAGAATACCCGGCAATATCCCGGACAATCTGCATGACCTGTTCCTGGTAGATCATGCAGCCGTATGTGACGTTCAGGATGGGTTCCAGAAGCGGATGCGCATATGTGACCAATTCCGGATTGTTCTTCGAACGGATATACCGTGGAATCTGGTCCATCGGACCCGGACGATACAGGGAAATACCGGCAATGATGTCTTCCAGGGAAGTGGGCTGGAGGTCTTTCATGAACTGAGTCATGCCCTGACTTTCCAGCTGAAATACGCCAGCCGTCTCACCCCGGCTGATGAGTGCGTAAACATTCCGATCATCGACAGGCAAATGTTCGATGTCGATCTGTTTTCCCGTATCCTGCGCCACCAGCTCCACTGCATCCCGAATGACCGTGAGGGTGCGCAGCGCAAGGAAATCCATCTTCAGCAGGCCGAGTTCCTCGATGGTGTTCATCGGAAACTGCGTGGAGATCAGATCATTGTTCCGGTACAGCGGGACCAGATTTGTCAGGGGTTCTCCTGCGATGACCACCCCGGCCGCATGCGTGGAAGCGTGTCTGGGCATTCCTTCGAGTGTTTTCGCGGTATCCAGCAGTTCCCGGATGCGGGGGTCCTCGACGTAGGCCGTGGCCAGCTCCTTGCTCA
>JAIFNI010000183.1 GCA_020047785.1 Clostridia bacterium | reverse complement strand
TACAATTGGGGATTTTTCTGACGGCAGTGATCCTCCCGATGAGACTGCTTGATGCAGTCACAGATCCTATCATTGCCAACTGGTTCGATCGATTTGAAAGCAAATGGGGAAAGTTTCGGCCAGCCATGCTGGCTGGCGCGTTATTATCATTCATCCCTGCACTGATCATCTTTTTATACCCTGTTGATTCAAATATCCCAATATGGGGCTCTTATATCATTCTTTCTGCTTGCTATGCGGTGATTGTCATCGGAAACACCATATTGATGACGGCAACCCGAGCAGGCCAGGCTGTCATCACGCAAGATCCAAAGCAAAGGCCAGTCTATGCGCTGGGACAGACAATCTTTGATGGCGTGATCATGATGTTTGTCGCAATCATTGTGACAGGAAACGTGATCGGTCCCATGCAGGAACCAACGGTTTGGAGGGTTTCAATCATCATCCTCTCTGCCACGTCACTCGTTTTGGTTTTCATTGCGATGATTGCAATCAGGAACAGAGACAATCCTACTTATTATCAGGTAACAACTGAAGATATCAAACCAAAATTCCGGGACTTCTTTCTTTTGATGAAAACGAACAAACCTTTAAGAAGCCTGCTTTGGGCGACTGGTTCCGATGCGCTTGCAGCAAGCGTAAGAGCGACGATGAGCATCTATTTGTTTGCGAACATTCTGATGAACAGACCCCTTGTCGCAACGTTTGAAGTCGTGACAGACTTGCTGATTGGGCTTCCGGTCATTTTTATCGGTATCTTTTTTGCCAGTAAAAAAGGATCAGCTTTCATGTATATCGCGATTTCCAAGTTTCAGACAATCATCGCCTTCCTGGGCTTTTTTGTGACGGTCATCCTGATTCCGGCGAATCCGGACTACATGTATACAGGAATCACATTTCGAGTCATCACCATACTCTTGATCTTTGCACTCTATATTTCATCCCTTGGGATTTCAACAAATCTGGTGAATGCCATGACCGGGGATCTGGTTGATTATGAACACAGCAAGAGTGGACGATTCATGCCGGGAACAATCGGCGCAACGATCACCTTTGCTGGAAAAATCATCACAAGTTCCGTTGGACTCATCATCATTGGCGTGATGCTGTTCAGCGGATTCAGTGGAACAGGTGCAAGTGCTGTTGTTCCTGAAAATGTATTCGTGAATGCCAGATTTCATTACAGCGTATTGGTTATGGTATTTATTCTGCCCGCCATCGGACATCTTGTCACATGGATAGCCATGAGAAACTATCCATTGACCTTGTCGAAGATGAATGAAATAACGATGGAACTCGCTAAAAAACGTCATCTGCAATAGACGGGGCTTCACAATTGTATGAAGGGTGGGATTTGTTTGCCTGTACTCATTTTCCTTCCTGTTTTGCTGCTGTTTCTGATAATTGTCTCAATGGTTGAGTTTCATGGAAACAATCATGTCATGAAGCTGCCATCCTCACCTGCAAGCAGGAACGCGGGTGAAGACGTTGAGAAAAAAATAAAGTCCAACATTCATGAATTGTTGTTTCACTTGGAAACCGGTGTACGAGCGGAAGAGATTGATTTTTCAGCTATTGAAATTGCTTTGCATTATATTGATCATCGCTTTGATTGCAATGATTTCAGAATGATGTCACTGATTCGAATTCTCTATGCACATTCACAGAAAGTACCTCAAAAATACATGGACCGGATAAACATCAGCTTGCTTGGCGCAAAATTTTTCATGGATCAACCGGGCGAAGACAGTGTTTGTTATTGGTCGGAAAATCATCAGATTATTTTCGCGGCGAGTGAATATCTGATCGGACAAAAATTCGAAGATCAGATATTTACCAATGATGGGCTTACAGGCAGGGAGCACAAGGCCATTGCCAAAGAAAGAATCATGATTTGGCTGAAGCAGCGGTTTTTGTATGGTTTCACAGAGTGGTACAGCAATACCTATTATGAGGAGGACATCGGTCCGCTCAGCAACCTGATCGATTTCTGCGATGATCCGGAAATCGTTGTCAGGACAAAAATGATACTGGATTTGCTCCTTTTTGACATTGCAGCACAAAGTTTCAAGGGAAGTTTCACATCCACAAGCGGAAGAGCATATGAAGAAGGAAAAAAGAGCGGCCATAATAGTGCGCTCAGAATGGTTGCAAAAAGCATCTGGGGGTATGACGTTTGCGTCGATAAAAAAGGACTTGATGTGAATTTCCTTTCTATGCGTCATTACGAAGTGCCGGAAGCCATCAGACAGATTGGATTGGACCATTCCCCTGTGATCGTGAAGGCGTCCAATGGCCTGAACATCGGTGAGCTCAAGACCGAAATCACCAGGGATAAAAAACTGGAAAAAGTGATGATGCAGTGGGCGATGGAGGCTTTCAGCAACCCGGAAGTGATGACGGACACAGTGACCTATGTGCATCAGCATCATATGCTGTCCAATGAATTTCTGAATGACATGAAACTGGTCAACTTATCCGTTCTGAAATGCACCAATCTATTGAACCCGGTAAGCCGGATATTACGCCCAATCACCAATGGAACTGCAATACAACGAGCGAACACGTATACATACAAAACGGAGAATTATATGCTGGCAACCGCACAGAACTATCATCCCGGCGATTTTGGCGATCAACAGCATATTTGGTGTGCAACCGTTTCACCTGGCATCAGTATTTTTACTACTCACCCTGCCTCGCCTTTATCGGTTAAGGGAGCGTTAAGCGCTTCGCCGAATTATTGGGTAGGGAATGGAAGAAACCCGCATTCAGTTCAGGATGAGAACATCAATCTGACCCTGTATTTTCTTGATGGCAAAAAAGGGTTTATGGAAAAGGACTTGCTTTTTTATAGTCATATGTATTTTCCGAAAGAAAAATTTGATCAGGTGATTGTCCATGAGAAAATAGCGTTTGCGAAGATTGGGAAAACATTCGTTGCCGTGATTGGCAACAGGATTTTGGAAGAGAAGCACGAAGAATTGATTCAGCAGGGTGCGTTTACATGCTGGATTACGGAGCTGAGCAGTGAAGAGGAAGAATCATTTCATTCCTTTATGAACCGAATCGAAGGCAATACAGTCATGTTCGATGAAAATGAGTTGAGTTTGCACTATCATTCCGGCGCGAAAGCGTTAAAATTGGTATATGGAAAGGATTTCTTCTTGAATGGAAACCGCATGAATTGCGAGTATGAAAGATTTGATTCGAAATACAGCCATACCAGGAGAAAAAATGGAACGATCACCATCGGGCATCATGATTCATCTTTATTCCTTGATTTTGAGCAAGGAATAAGGAAAGAGGCGTAAGCGTTTGGAATCAAAAATAGGAAGGCAAGCAATGGAAGAACAAAAAACCGCACTGATCAAAAGTGTTTTTCGCTTATTTGAAGCAAAAGGTGCCGATTTCAAAATGGATGATGTCGCTGCCGATATGAAAATGAGTAAAAAAACAATTTATAAAGTTTATGGGACGAAGGAAGATTTGATCCTGCTCGTGGTTGACGCAATTTTCGAAGCAATCGAAAACAAGCTGCAGCTGATCATCAAGGATGAGTCTGCAAGCACCGTGGATAAATTGATTGCTGTGACTTGTGCCCATCCCGACATAAAAGATGTTGACATGCATGTTGTCTTGTCCTTGAAAGATGCGTTTCCGTTGGCTTACAAAAAATTCATCCACTATATTGAAGACAATTGGAATCTGAAGGAATCCTTATACCATCAAGGGATCAGAGAAGGTGTTTTGGAACCTGTTGAGTTCAAGATTTTCAAATGCATACTGCTTGGGACAATCAAGCAGGTTCTTGAAGCGTCCATTGATGAGGAACAGGTTTTGCTTGATCAATGCATCCGGCAGGCAGTGCGTGGATTCATGAAAGTGAGATAATGATGAGCAAGCTGTCGGTTCAGCTTTTTTCGAGACAATCACAGAGATTCATAAGCTTTGGAACTGTCGCAATATTGCCGTTTCTGTCTTGCCGACACGTTACATCCTTCAAGGAGAAGAGGGGATTCGAAAATTTGCCGTACTTCTGAATGATTTGGGAAGGCGGTTTCATCAAAGAGGATTGAATCTGCTCTATCACCATCATCATATGGAATTTGCGCGTTACAACCGTCAAACGGGATTGGACATTCTATTGGAACTGACAAATCCGGACTATGTCAATCTCATGATGGATGTTTACTGGACACAACGAGGTGGAAAATCTCCGGTCACCCTCATGAAACAATATGCCAATCGAGTGAAAGTCATCCATTTGAGAGATTATCAAGTCACGTTGAATAAAATGAAGGCAGATTACACAGCCAGTGATTGTGCGCTCGGGGATGGAAATCTGGATGTGAAAATGATGATTGAAACAGCTGTGGATATTGGCGTTTCATACCTTGCCATTGAGCAGGACACAAAGAAGCCTTTCGAAGAAATTGAAAAAAGTTTACAGTATTTGAAAGCATTGGTGTTCCCAATCACCCTCTTTGGAACTGAATAAATCACTCAAAATGGTTCTGGTGGGGCATCAGTTATCCTTCTTGGCGCACAAACACATAAAGAAATCCCTCCGCATCGGATGCAGAGGGACTCGCAGGAACACTGCCGTGCTTTTTTCGTTGCTGGTACCGGTTGTTTCAACCGGTAACCATTGGCATTGGCAATGGTCCTGACGGTGGTACACCGTCTTAAAAAGGGCATTCAACTGGAAATTCAATCGTATTGATTTGCGCTTTCATCTGGAGATACTCCATATAAACGGCATTGGCGGTCTTTGGTTCCTTGTCTTTAAGTGCCAGCCATTTTTGGTAATAGAGACGCGCCTGTTGCTTCAAATTCAACAGATCCGGATTATATACCTTGTTGAGCAGATACAGAATATCGTTGAGCTTGCCTTCTATGAATCCGACCAATTCATCATTCCGTATGTTTTGGCATACAACTGTAGAAATCAGGCTCGTGTGCTTGACGGTACATTGGTATAAGTCCTCCAGGTCATCCTTATTCACCATCATGTTCAAGTACGTCACCTCCCTAATTCCCCAGGTGGGGGCCGAGGTTTTTGCACACATGGGCAAACAATTCTTCCGTAATGACTTCAGCACCATCAAGACAACCCTGGTTCAAGCTTTCCCAGGCCAGACGGTTCATCATCCGCGGATTCCCCTGCGCCTGTCTGTAGATGGCTTTCTTGGCTGCCGGGGAAAAGAGTTCACGCGGGGCTCCCGCATGCTTCGTATGCCAGTCAAGATATTGCAGACTTTCCTCTTCCGTCAACGCGCCCAATGAAATCCAAACACCCACCCGCTGTGCCAGCGGAATCATGCATGGCAGTTTCAGGGTAGAGGACAAAGAAGGTTGTCCAAAAAGAATGAGCGTAATCAACGATTCATTCTTGACCTTGGTGTTCGTCAGCAATCGCAATTCGTTCAAGGTGGCCGCGCTCAGAATATGCGCTTCATCAATCAGAATCAGGTTCGGCCGATTGGATTCAATAAAGGAATAGGTCAGCAGATCGACCACCTTCAACGCATCCGCCCCAAACCAGGATGTATTCACTCCCATGGCCGAGGAAATGGACCGGTACAATTCCCTTGGCTTGTTCTGCGGCACCGAAACGGGGATAATTTTGTATTGGGTGGAGGAAATCCTGCTCAGAAAGACATCCAGCAACGTGGTCTTTCCGTTCCCCGCTTCCCCGATCACCACCCCTATCTCACGGGTATGCAGCAGCTGATTCATTCTTTTCAAAGCCTGTTCCATTCGGGTGTTCATAAAAATGCTGGACGGGTCCGTGTTTTTCGGAAACGGGAGCGTTGTCATTCCCCAGTAGTCCAGGAACTCCCTCATTGCCAACTCATTGACTGCCAACATCGGCAAACTCCTTTCATTCCATCTGTCTCATCAACAGGTTCAATTCATCTGTTTCACCAACAATCACAATCCATGTGCTTCGCCAACAATTTCATTCCATCTGTCTCATCGACAGGCTCAATTCATCTGTTTCATCAGCAAACACAATCGAATTTCTTCCAAATACCCGCTTATGTTGTCCGTCGGTTTTTCCTCCCCCAACAACCGTCCCACGGTAGCCCGTACCCATGCTTCATCCAATGGACCTATCGCTTTCCATAGGGAATGCGCCTGCAGCCTTTCGGAAGGGGCAAATTTCCTACGGAGCAGTTTGGCCATCAGGTAGATGAATGCATCCACGTCAAAGGCTTCGGCTGCGCGCTTGTTTTCCGGTTTGCTTTCTGCTTTGTTTTCGGACATGGGTTCGTTTTTGCTTTCCTTTGTCAGCAGCGCTGCCCGCACCTCGCCTTTTTTTCCTCTGACATTGGAAAGCTGGGTGTTCAAGTCAAAAGACGCCACTTCCTCCCGGTATTTGGCCAGTTGCCTTTCCAGTCTTCCGTATGCCGGCACCTGATCCATATTGGGAATCACAATTTCAGGAACCGGTTTGACTCTCTCACGGAGCTTCTCCCTGTTCATGAGGTCATTCTCTTCCGTAAACAGGAACGCTTCTCCGTAATACTTGTCCTCGTACCAGAGGTAAACCCTCCTGCTGTCATTGTATTCGTATCGGATGATCACTTTCTTGCCGGTCAGCGCAGCGTCCGGCACCAGATATTTTCGCAGGTTGACTCGGACCAGGCCTGTTTTTGTCACCTTCACCGGAGTACATGGCAGAAAGATCATGGCAAGACTATCCTTGGAAACCCAGCGGCGCAGGTGTGCGGGATGTGCCATGAATCTTTCCTCCGGAGGCTGGTGGGTGGAGGAGTGAACTTCCCGGTGGTAATCTTGGGAAACGTAGGCCGCCAGGTACTGGTTGTATTCTTCCAGACTGAATCGATTTTTGCCGGATGTCAGCATCTCATGCTCAAACCTTGTGTGAATGGTTTCCATAATCCTCTCAATCTTTCCTTTTGCAGCTGGATCCGACGGCATGGTGTGGATCAGGTTGCACCCAATCAGGGACGCTGCTCTTTTCAAGCTTTTTCCCATGTACGGGCTGCCTCGGTCTATATACAGAATTTCCGGAATACCGTACAGGAGAACAGCGCGACGGAAAAGCGCCATGATCACTGCTTCATTTTCC
Source organism: Clostridia bacterium (assembly GCA_020047785.1). Lineage (GTDB taxonomy): Bacteria > Bacillota > Clostridia > DSM-8532 > DSM-8532 > JAEWSN01. Next base: position 2,682 of record JAIFNI010000183.1, on the reverse strand, counting down.
ACAATGACATACAGAACAGCCACCAAGAACCTTGAGTGGTCATCCAGCAGCACAATTGGCTTGGCAAGCACGTCATTCTCCGGTGCGTTCGGGTCAATCACATAGATGTTCGGGCCCTTTGTATCTGCCATCCAGATTTGCTGAGCATACTCAGCCTCGAAGGCCATACGGATTTTCACGCGTACGGCGGAACCATGGCGCATCGCCGCACGGGTCAGTCCATAACTTTTCAGAAATCGTCCAATGCTGGAAACAGAGGGAACAGAACCTTCACAGAGTTCTTCGTGGCTCATCAGTTCGTCCCGCAAATCCTCCCGTGTGCGACAGGGATTCTCCGTCCGCCATTTGAGCAATGCCGATTTCTGTCCTTCAGACAGGGACGGGAACTTCCCTCTGTCAATCCTTGCCTTCCCAGCCAGAACCATTCCCCAATCCGTCGTTCCCCTCAATTCACCCAGATATCGGTACAAGGTTGTTTTCCCAATGCTTGTCTTTTTGGAAAAAGGAATCTCATAGCTGGTTTGCAGTATTTCCCGCACAATGCGTGCCCGGTCTTTGGGGGTGGCATCCTTGATACGGTTGACCAGGTTCATCCGGAATTCCTTTTTCTGCATCCTGTCCTCTGCCGCACGCCTCAAAAGAATCACCCTCTTTCGAAAGAAAGGTTTTCCACCTTGCAGCGAAGTATTCTGACAAGCCTCTGGAAGGAGCGCCAGTCTCCCGCTGGAACCGCACTCATCCAGGATGGTTCCAACAGCACATCCATCATTCGGGTGACAGATTGCACACAGATATTCAGCTGTTCCCTTGCAAAAAGGATGTCCCCATTGCTGACGGGTGTTGTTTCGGTCAGGAATGTTTTGCGTTCCATTCGCTTTTTCCCTTCTTCATCCATGCCAAGCCAATCCCCAATGAGGTGGGCGGCCTCGTCCTTGTTCAGGTGATTGCGGCGGATGAGGTGCAATACTCGTTCCTGTTCGTTGCCCCGGGGCAATCGGAACAACTCCTGCGCCATGCGGGGACTCAAATAGCCCATGGTCAGGTCTTTTCTCAATTGGGGCTGCAGGTGAACCAGCAATCCCATGCGTCGGCTGACCCATGATTTACTGCGCCCCCAAAGTTTCCCGATTTCCTCGAGTGTGAAATGCTCTTCACTGACCATGTGCGTGATGATGTGGGATTCTTCCATGGCATCGAGTCCGCGGGTCAGCAGATTGGATGTGCAGTAAATCACCGCCGAGGTGCGCACGTCACAATTCACTATCCGGCAGAGCACGTGCTTCCAACGCAACCTTCTGACTGCACGGATCCGGTAATGCCCGCTCAGAATCCGGTATGTTCCATTTTCTGCAGGACATGCCACCAGAGGTTCCAGCAGACCTGTCTCCCGAATGGACAGAACCAGTTCCTCCAGGTGGGATTCCGTATAATACCTCAGCCGAAGTGGGTGATCCTCGAGTTTTGCGCAGGGCAAATAGAGGATTTCCGTTGTGTTTTTCAAATCCTCAGCCGTTTGTGCTCCTGCTGTCATTTTTCTACCCCTTTCTCCTATTGATTCAGAAAAGCAAGCGCGGCGACCTCCTTGATGTCCTGTTTGTCACCTTGTGCTTCCTGTGTTTTCAATATATCAGGGTCGGCAGGAGCCTTCTGTTTTTATATTATTGTGTATCTGGTATGGCATAATTAGCCATATTGAGGTCTCGGGTATAATTTGCGAATGGGGGGCGAGAGGGCGGATTGAATGAGACGAACAGGCTTAATGAACACAAAAAAGGCTCGCAGAAAAACAGGCTCTGAGCTCCTTAACCACGAAAGAGGCAGAATCAGGGCATGAAGGGCTTTTTCCCGTGCGTGGGTGTGCGGCAGACGCGCCTTGAGAAGGGGTATGCCGGAAATCGGGGGTGCTGTGACGGCAGACGCGTTGCCGAAAAGAACACCGGATAGATCTCCGGATGCATGAGCATATGTGGCATGGAGCTTTCGCAGCCCTTCCTGCACTTTGTTCGCTTGTGTCAGCAAACTCTTTCCGAGACCATGGACAGCCTTGTATAGGGTGCTGTGGGCGATACGATCCATTTCGGTACAGAATTTTTCCACCATATCACGCCAGGTCAGCGTGCTTGTTGAATAGGCATAGACGATGAAATTAAGCGCCTGCAGGGTAAGCGTGGTGCCGCCCATAATAAAGGACGGATACGCCCGTGATGCGGCTTTGCAAGAATTGCACTTCATCTGGTAGGTATAAACTTGAACCGGGAAAAGGCGGATCCAATCCCATTGGCCATATTCCCAGTCTTGCGGGATTGAAATATCCCAGCATGTGATCGGAATAGGAATTTTGGAGAATGAAAAACTGCCCAGAGCGGAGCATGAGTCACATTGTAACTCCTCCTGTGGGATATCGGCGGAATTCCATAAATTCCAGGCCTTGCAATTCTCTGCTGAAATGTGATATTTTTTTAATGTGAATTTTTACCTTTTTGATTAATATATCAAAAATAGCAGGGGTTTCCCTGCTATCTCTTTAAATATTTCTTTTTTTCTTCATATCCAGTTCCAAATAAGGTGATGTCAGAGGGGTATTCAATTCCAAATAGGGTGACCGGTAACAGGATTACTGATGAATTCCCTGACGATGCGTGAAAAACTGGTTGGTTCCGGTGTTTCCCGGTTCAAGTTTAT
>JAIFNI010000031.1 GCA_020047785.1 Clostridia bacterium | reverse complement strand
GGCCCCTGATGCTGGAAGAGTACGCCCATTCCCTCGGCAACGGAACAGGGAATCTGAAGGAATACTGGGATGTCATCGAGAAGAATGATCACTTCATCGGCGGATTCATCTGGGAGTGGATCGAGCAGTGTCTGGAAAAGAAAAATGCGGATGGTTCGATTTCCTATGCTTATGGTGGGGACTTTGGGGACATGCCCAACGACGGCATCTGGTGCCAGGACGGGCTGCTGTTTCCGAACCGCCAGCCCAAACCCGCGCTGCAGGAAGCAAGGAAGGTCAACCAGCCTTTTGTGGTTCATGGAGTGGATTTGCAAAGCGGCGTGTTCCGGGTGGAGAACAAGCAGGCTTTTCTCGGCAGCGAAGGGATCGTCTGCCATTGGCAATTGAAGGAGGAGGATGTCCTCCTTCTGGAGGGAACCCTGGAAGACTTTGCAGTTGCGCCGGGTGGAAGCCAGCAGATTGTTCTGGATTATTCAGTCCCCGCGCCGAAGTTCGGGGTCCTCTATAGGTTGAACTTTTCTTTCCAGCTGCGAGAGGCGACTCTGTGGGCGGAAGCGGGGTATGAGGTTGCCTGGGAGCAATTTTTGCTTGAGACCGGAAGCTCTGCTGCTTTGAGCGTGCAAATGCCTGAGGGTGAGGTCTGCTGCAATGCCTTTGAAAGGCCTGAGGCTGATCTCGAGGACTACTGCAATGCCGGTGAAAGGCCGAAGTCAATTCGCGGCGCAAGTCTGTATCCTGTTGAAACCCATCTGAACATAGAGCTGCATGGTCCTGATTTCCGATATGTTTTCAACAAGGAAACCGGTCTTGCGGATGGGATGGAATATGGCGGGACGCCTCTGATTCAGCAGGGGCCTCGGCTGGATGTCTGGCGTGCGCCGACCAGCAACGACCTTCCCTATGTGAAGAGCTGGCGGGAGGCTGAGCTTGACTGCCTGCGGCATCAGGTTGTGCATATGCGGTGGGAGCAGCCTGATTCGAAAATCATACGGGTCGAATGCAAGACATTGCTGGTGGATTCGTGGAACAGGACTGCGTTTTCCTGTCTGTCTTCCTATTTCATCCATGAAGATGGAAGCATTATACTGGAACAGCGTGTTGTCCCGGGCGAACACCTTCCGGTGCTGCCGCGTGTGGGGATTTGCATGGTGCTGGACAAGGCGTTCGACCAGCTCCGATGGTACGGCCGGGGACCGTTTGAGACCTATCCGGACAGGAAACTTGGGGCAAAATTTGGTGTGTATGCGGGAAGTGTTGCTGAACAATTCGTTCCGTATCTCACGCCCCAGGAAAACGGGAACAAGACGGATGTGAAGTGGCTGACACTTGCAAACCGAAAGGGAAGAGGTCTGCATATTTCTTCGGAAGTTCCTTTCGGATTCAACGCTTCTCATTTTGCTGCGTCGGATTTGACCGCAAAGACGCACCATCACCTGCTTCGGGAGAGAGATGAGATTTTTCTGCATGTGGACCATCGGCAGGCCGGCGTGGGAAATGGCAGCCTGCGGGCAGAAACCCTGCAGGAATATCGAATCTATCCGGAACCTTTTCTGTATCGGTTCCGCTTGACACCGTTTAAACTGGCGCTTTGTTGAAGCGCCTTACTCCATACGGTAGACTACACATGCTTCGCGGCGAATCACCAGGAAGCCCTGAAAATTCGCCGATATTCATGCAATAAGGGGGAAACATCATGGAAATTCGGAAAAAAATCCTCGGCTGTCTCGGCAGAATGCCTGAAAAGCCTGACAATCCTGATGTCAGAGTGCTTGAGGTGTATGAATCAGGCACTCATGAGAGAAGGCTCATTGAATACATGGTCGAGGAAGGGGAGCGGGTGACGGCCTGGCTTCTGGTTCCCACGGGGATGGAGGGGAAACGGCCGGCCATCGTCGCCAGTCATCAGCATGCCGGCGAATACCATCTGGGGAAGTCGGAACCTGCAGGACTCAGCCGGAATGCCATGTATCATTATGGGCTCGAACTCTGTCAAAGAGGCTATGTGGTCATTTGCCCGGATCACCTCGGCTTCGAGGATCGGCGGCCGAAGGAGTTTCTCCGCAGGGAGAATGGCGCATTGGAAGAGGGACATTATGAAAGGCTGCTGTTCTGCCGGTACATTGCAAACGGCAGCACGCTGCAAGCCAAATATCTTTCCGACCTCACAGTCGCGGTGGACGTGCTGACGGATCTTCCTTTCGTGGACAAGGAGAACATCGGAGCCATCGGTCATTCTCTTGGCGGACAGGAAACACTCTGGCTGACGTGGTTCGACCACCGGGTGAAGGCTGCGGTGTCTTCCTGCGGGTTTGGCCAGATCGGAAGCATTTTCAGGGACAACGTGGCGCACAATCTTGCCATGTTCACCTTCGATTTTCTGAACCAGGCCGGTGACGTCCATGCATTGGTAGAAGGCATTGCCCCCAGGGCCTTCATGATGCTCAACGGCACGAAGGATCCCCTGTTTCCAATGGATGGTGTGGATGACATCATCGGAAAAGCGGAAGCCTGTTATGCCGAAGCAGGTGTTCCGGAACGGTTCAAGGCAATTGTGTTCCCGGCAGAGCATTGTTTTCCTCCGGACATCCGGGAGGAGGCCTATCAATTTCTGGATCGATATTTGATGAAGTGATTTGATGAAGTGATTTGTTGAAGTGATTTGTTGAAGTGAATTGCTGAAGTGAATTGTTGAAGTGATTTTGAGAAGTGATTTGATGAAGTGATTTTCTGAAGGGAAAGATGATGAAAAAGGCAAGAGTGATAGTGTGCTCTGATTTTCCGCCGGTCGATGGGATTCCCGGCGCTGCGGATTATGGAGAACTCCACTTGAAGTCCGACTTGGATGATATTCAATCGATGGTCAGATTCCTTTTATATGCGAATGAATTCGACATCGTTGGATTGGTTGCTTCGTCGGGAACACTGGCAAATATCGCGAACAAAAGCAACATTCTCGCGGTGATTGCCCAATACGAAAAAGTGGAGTCGAATTTGAAGCGGCACGATCCTGCCTTCCCATCGGCGGATTACTTGCGCGGCATCACGGTGGAGGGACGAAGTGGAACTTACGCGAAACCGTGTGAAGAAATCATCGGAGCGGACTGTGACTCTCAGGCATCCGAATTCATCATGCAAGTGATTGATGCATCAGAGGATCCAACCTGGGTCTTGTTCTGGGGTGGTCCTTGTGATCTCGCTCAAGCCATCTGGAAAGTTGAGGCGACTCGAACTGTGCAGGAGTTGAATCGTTTCATCGGCAAACTGAGGGTCTTTTTCATCGATTGGCAGGATGGTACGGCGAAATGGATGATCGACCGGTTTCCGGAGCTTTTTTCCATTACCAGCCGCTGTTATGGTGCCATGGCAGACAGGGATGCTTATGGAATAAAGTGGTTGCGAGAGAACGTCATTTTCCATCATGGTCCTCTTGGTGCGATTTACCCGCCATGCAACTGGCAACCTGGTGTTGAAGGCATTGGCGAAGGAGATTCCCCTTCTTTCCTTCATTTGCTTGGTCATCTGAATGGGCTCAATGACCCTGAGAAGCCCTGGATGGGTGGTTGGGGCGGAAAGTATGAAAAGATATCACGGAATCGATATGAGGACAAGCCAGGATTTCAAGAATACATTTCCATGTGGAAATCTGCGTTCAACCGTGATTTTGCTGCCAGAATGGATTGGTGCCGGGCAGAATGAACCGGCTGGACCTCCTTTTGTTTTGACGCACTGCAGATAGCGTTGAGCCATGTCTGCTTGTGTTTGAACGTCTGCAAGGTGGCTAAATATGATCATATTGATAAGTGATATCAATAAAAAAGAAATCATAGGCTGTCATATCTCCAGAAAGGCAGCATGTCAGGGTTGAAGCACCAAGAATGTGCGATGGCAAGGGAGTGTGTTTGTATGGAAACGATCGTACTATCAAAGCAAATAGAGGCATCACGAGAACTGATCTGGGAAGCGATTGTCGATCCGGATCTCTACAGGCAGTGGACCGAGGCGTTCATGCCAGGTTCGGACTTTGAGGGGAGTTGGACAAAAGGCAGCCGTATCATCTTTTTTGCTCCCGACGACGAAGGGAAGCGACACGGCATGGTATCCGAAGTTGCGGACAACCGCTACCCGGAATTCCTATCCATCCGGCATGTCGGAATTCTTGTCGATGATGTCGAGGATCGGGACTCGGAAATGGCGAAACGCTGGTCTCCAGCTTATGAAAACTATACGTTGGATCGGCTTGATGAGAATCGGAGCATGTTCATCCTGAACATGGATGTTGATCCTGAACAAAAAGACGAGTTTATAGAGATGTGGGAGAATGCATTGATTCGATTGGCCGCCCTGTGCGAATCAATGGTTGGGAAACAGATGACTATCTGTCTGCGACAGGAAATCCGGCAGACTCCTGAACACATCTGGGAGGCACTTACAAACCCGGAACACGTGAAGGGGTGGAATTTTGCCGATGTCAGCTGGCATTGCCCGTCTGCGAGCAATTCACTGCAACCTGGCGGAGAATTCCATTACGCTATGGCGGCACGCGATGGTTCTGGTGATTTCGACTTTTGGGGGACCTACAGAGCCATTCTTCCGCAACAACGCCTGGAAATGGTCCTTGGCGATGGTCGGCCAGTTGAAATCCGCGTCTTGCCGAAACCTTCCGGAGCACTGGTGGAGGAACGCTTCGCCCCGGAGCAGACGAACAGTCTGGACTTGCAGCGTCAAGGCTGGGCGGCCATCCTGAACCGTCTCGCAACCTATTGCGAGGAGCACTTTTGAAAGGAGCAAACCATGCAACGCATCATTCCTGGCTTGTGGTTTGACAAGGAAGCGTTGGAGGCGGTGGAAGGGTATGTCGCCCTCTTTCGGGGTTCCTCCATTCACAATGTGACAGTGGTTCCCGGCACACCGTCCGGAGACACCGTAGTGGTTGATTTTCAGCTTGCCAATCTGCGGTTCCAGGCTATCAGCGCCGGACCGTTTTTTTCATTGAATCCGGCGATCTCCCTGATGGTGGCCTGCGAGACTGTCGAAGAGGTGGACTTCCTGCATGCACACCTGTCTGTTGGGGGGACTGAGCTGATGGCTTTGGGTGAATATGCCTTCAGCAAGCGTTACGCGTGGATTCAAGACAAGTATGGATTGAATTGGCAGCTGTTCTTTCATGAAGACAACGGGGCGATCCCCAAAATACGCCCAGCCCTTATGTTTTCCGGTGTGGCGTGCGGGAAAGCGGAGCAGGCCCTGGAGTTTTATACTTCCGTGTTTCCCTATTCCTCGATCGGCCGGATCAGTCGGTATGATGGACAGGAAGCCAACGACATCCGGGCTGTCATTGATTATGCCGAAGCGAATCTGGATGAGGTTCCGATTTTGTTGATGGACCATGGAATGGGCGGGGACTTCACGTTCAATGAGGCCTTCTCGCTGGTCATTCCATGTGAGAATCAGGCAGAGGTTGATTTCTATTGGGAAAAACTGTCCTTTGTACCCGAGGCCGAACAATGCGGGTGGCTGAAGGACCGTTTCGGCGTATCATGGCAAGTGGTTCCAACGATGATGATGAATGCGATGGCACAGGGTAGCGAAGCGCAGATGGAACGAATGACAAAGGCCTTCCTGCAAATGAAGAAGCTGGATATTTCTGTGTTGGAGAAAGCATTGGAGGAGACACCTTAAGTCAATGCCATGGACAGTGTTGCAAGATGCGTCACAGGAACACATCCTGACCGGAGAGGGGATCATCATGGACGAAAATCAGCGGTATTTTGATATCATCGCCAAGCAGGAATCCATGCTCCAGTTCACAACATTTACGGCAGACACGGCCCTGGAGATAGGTCTGAAGCTTGTCGAACGTGCCAGGAAAGAAGAACGAGCCATTGCCATTTCCATTATCCGCAATGGATTCACCCTCTTTGCCCACAACATGGAAGGAACGTCTCCCGACAATGATCTCTGGATTGCCGGAAAGAATTACCTGGTGAACCGCTTTCTGAAGAGCAGCCTGTTCATGGCGAAAAAAATTCGTGCCGGTCAGACGAGACAGGATGACCGGATTGGCATTTATGTGGCTGGCGGTGCATTTCCGCTCAAGGTAAAAGGGGTTGGGGTGGTGGGAACCATCACGGTGTCCGGATTGCACGAGGATGATGACCACGGCTGGACCGTGGAGATTCTGAAGGGAATGCTGAACCAGCCGGACTGTCCGTCTCTCTCTTCCCGGGAAGGATGAATGGCTGCTTCCGCAGAACATAGGAAAACTCTGGTTCGAACATTCTTTATATTAGTTGAGTTTGCAGTACCTGTTCGAACTGCAACCATTTGAATGAGGACTTGTCTCCGTCAGAATGACGGTGGCGTATGAACAATGCCTGATCTGAAAAATCCAGAAAAAAGGCGGATGTTTCCAAAATCATTAAGCTTGTACATGTACGCAGAAATGAAAGACGCAAGAGTAATGAGTCCATAAAATGATTCGAAGTGAAGCAGTTTTCAAGTAAAGGGAGTAATCATGCAAAAATATAGTACAATGTAGTGGTGTTGTCTGGAACCATTGGGAATCGGTCTGCTTTTGACGATGAGTTTTCAAGAAAATACAGGAGTGAAGCGGTGATGATTTCAGGGGGGGATTGGAAGAATGTATTATAAGCAATATGGTGATACGGATATGAGGGTCTCTGCCGTTGGTATGGGCTGTATGCGTTACGATGAAGAAGACATAAAGGCTGGTCGTCTCGATGCCTGTGCGGATGTCGCTTTGTATGCTTTGGAAAAAGGAATCAATTATTTCGATACGGCTCCGTTTTACTGCAATGACAAAAGCGAGACAATCACCGGGATGGCATTGTCTCAAGTCAAACGGGAGCAGTTCTATGTTTCGTCGAAAGCGAATCTGGGCACCACCGGAAAGATCGTCAATGCGGACACATTCCGCAGCCGCCTCGAAACAACGCTGAACCGGTTAAAAGTGGACTACCTCGATTTTTATCACCTCTGGTGTCTGCTGAGCCTGGAGTCATACAAGCAGCAAAGCGAAGCACTTTATGATTTTTTTGTTCAAGCAAGAAAAGATGGTCTTATCCGAAATATCGTCTTTTCTGCGCATATGCAGGGCGATGAGCTGGAGAAGGTCATCGCCACTGATAACTACAAAGGTATGCTGATCGGTTATAATGCGCTCAACTACCGGTTCCGCCAGAGCGGCATCACAGCAGCAGCTGAAAAAGGCATGGGCGTTGTCGTCATGAATCCGCTGGGTGGTGGCTTGATCCCGGAAAATCCGGAGAAATTCGCCTATCTGACAAAGGGAACCGACTTGAACGTTGCCCAGGCTGCTTTGCGATTTGCTGCCTCGCATCAGGAAATCACGATAGCTTTGGCCGGCATTACGAAAAAAGAACATGTTGATGATGCTGTCCGATCAGTTGAAAACCTGGTTGAGAAACCAGCTGCGGAGATCGTTGCCGAATATGCCGGCAAAGGCATGGGCATTGATGATCTGTGTACAGGCTGCGGGTATTGCCGCGGTTGTCCGGTCGACATTGATATTCCCAAATACATGGATGCCTATAATGAAAAATTGCTTGGCAATTCCATCAGCGGCCGGCTCAAGTATCATTGGGGCATTCCGGGTGAAAAAGCAGGAGACTGTACAGCCTGCGGCTTATGTGAAAGCAAATGCACGCAGCACTTGCCGATTATTGAGCGGTTGGCTGAGATTGCCCGGTTGAGCTGATGTGATGCCCACATCCATGCTCTTTCCCGATGCAGAGGTGCTGGAGGCAACCGATGGGGCTGAAGGGTTGAAGCATTTCGACAGAGAGGTGCTGGATCTTATCTTCATGGATGTGCAGATGCCCGTGATGGATGGAGAGGCACAAGATGACACAGGTAATCCGATTAACTGATGAGCTCTTCGTTCTGGCAGGAGAAACCGTCGTTGCCGGCCTTCTTGTCAAAGGTGACTCAGCCTTCCTGATTGACTGCCATGCAGGTTGTACACAGAAACTGCTGTGGTCACTGGGGGTCCGCAAACTGGCAGGGATTCTGCTGACACAGCATCGCCGAGACCAGACAGAAGGTATCAGCAACTGGCATGGGTTGAACGTTCCGGTTATTTGTTCCGATGCGGAGGCCGATATCTTGGAAAAGGCCGGTGACTGCTGGATTGATCCAGCTTTTCGCTGGCGACGCTTTGCCAGTCTGGTCCCGGATCTGGCGATGCCTGGCGAAAGCATTGCTGTCACCCGCAGGGTGAAACCGGGCGAAACTGTCGATGCTTTGGGCGACCCTGTTCTGGCGGTCGATGCCGCTGGCCCAAGTCCGGGAGCCCTGGCCTGGCTGGTATGCAGCGGAGGGCTTCGTGTCCTTTTCAGCGGAGCCGCAGCATTGGCAGGCGGCCGGCTGCATGATCTGTGGTCATTGCAAAAGGGGTTTGGCGTCATTCAAGATTATCATGGGATTTTGGGCGCGGCGCCTGAGTTGCACAAGACCTTGCAGCGATTTGTCACGTTGAAACCGGATCTGCTTGTCCCCGCTTACGGAGCACTCGAGAAATCGCCTGAAGGTAGTCTGGCCAGTCTCCGGGATCGTCTGACCAGACTGCAGCAGAACATCGTGCGGGCATCGGCTCTGAACCATTACTTCCCGGAACTCTATCATGCCTGGAACCGGTCCTGGCCGCGATTGCCAAAAGCGGAAACGCTGCCGTTGCCGCCACCTGTCCGCTATCTGGGCGATACATCCTTTCTGTTGCGTTCTCAAGATGGATATGGGTTTCTGATCGACTGCGGCAATTCGGACACAGCCGACAAGTTGCACGACCAGACCCGTTCCGGTCAGCTGAACGGCCTTGAAGGCGTCTGGATCACCCACATGCACTATGACCACACGGAAGGGCTTGTGCGTTTGCTTGCGCTGTTCGACTGTCCGGTCTATGCCAGCCGCCTGACGGCCGACACCTTGTGCCATCCCCATGCATATTTCATTCCGTGCCAGTATCCGGAGCCATTTCCGGTGGTCGGCCTTACGGATCAGACGGTGTTCACCTGGCGGGAATTCACGCTCACGTCGTTTGAATTTCCCGGCCAGACACTCTATCACGGTGGACTCCTTGTTGAAGGCCAGGGCCACCGGATCTTGTTTGCCGGCGATTCATTTTCATCGACAGGTCTTGATGATTATTGTCCCCAGAACCGGGTGCTGCCCGGACCAGGCCGGGGCATGCAGCTCTGTCTGGACCGCATCAGGGCGTACCAGCCAGATTGCCTGATCAACCAGCATCAGCAGCAGGCCTTTCGGTTTACACAGGAAGAACTGGACACCTTTGAACAGATCCTGGTTGATCGCGAACACCTTACAGAGGAGCTGACCGGCCGGTCAGCCGGCTGGGTGTGGGACGATGCATGGTTCCGCGCTGTGCCGTTTGAGCAGACAGCCGCACCCGGCGCAAACCTTGAAGTGGCTGTCCACGTGACCAACCATGATCAGGAACCGCTGCCGATCACGGCGGAATTGGTCCTGCCCGAAGGATTTCAAATTGTTGACGGACCAGCAACAAGGCATGGCAATGCAGGTCCCCTGACCTCTGGCAGCGTCCTGTCGGACGTCAAGCCTGACCTGTGTCTGACCTGGCAGATCCGTCTGCCGGAAAGCCTGAAGCCTGGGGAGACGATCCGCCTGCCATTCAGAGCATCCTGCCGTGTGCACGAGGGAGTGTCCGCTATCTGCCTGATTCATGTCGCTGGTGCGTGATATTTCGTTCCACCCTATGTTGTTCATTCGGTGTATTTATTG
>JAIFNI010000324.1 GCA_020047785.1 Clostridia bacterium | reverse complement strand
TATCCGCGGGATGCGGCAGCAGATTGAAATCATCCTGGATCCGGATTTGAAGGACTGCAGACCTATCGATTTTTTATACGTTCCGCCATATAATGATGATAGGGGTTGAATTATAAACAGCGCCATGAATTTCAGATAACAATGACCAGTTCTGTCATTCTTTTCTGAAAAAGATCAGGAAATTGCTTTCAGTCACCTTGCTGTGTGATTCATACGAAACGTTCCCATCGTGTCATGTTTTTGATTGAATGGAGATGAGCAGATGCAAATTGATGGTTCCCTGCAGAATACGTATACGCAGATGGCGTCCATGAAACGCATCAACCAGGCTTCGGATGATGCAGCCGGACTCGCCATTTCACAGAAGATGATTTCCAGCATCAACGGATATGCCACTGCCACCGCCAATGTCCAGACGGCTGGAGATTTGGCCGCTACTGCCGGTGGAGGTCTTTCATCCATGCAAGGGAGCCTGCAGCGCATGCGTGAATTGGCGGTTCAGGCTTCTAACGGCACTTACACCGCCGATGACAGAAAGGCATTGCAGGATGAAATCGCGCAGCTGAAGTCATCCATCAGTCAAGTGTCGCAAGGCACTGAATTCAATACAATCAAACTGCTGGACGGGTCATTCTCCGACCAGTCGATTGCCAGTACACCCTATGGTACAGGACGTTCCATGTCCATCCAGAACACAAGCCTTCAGTCACTGGGCATTGATGCTTTTGATGTGACAGGAACATTCGATATTTCCGACATAGACAATGCCATGGCGAAGATATCCGATGCACAGGGGAATGTTGGCGCAACATCAAACGCACTCCAATACGAAGCGGAAATCAATGCAACGGCACAGGAAAACCTGACAGCAGCAGAAAGCGGCATTTCCGATGCGGATATCGCCCAATTGTCCATGACCCTGAAAAACCAGCAGATGATTCAGCAGTATCAGTATTTTGCGCAACAGAAAAACATGGAGCAGAAGTCGGGAATCCTGAACCTGCTTCGGTAATTGATTGCCGTGCTGCTGGGGTACTATCAGAAAAGAATGGCTTGACATGCCATTCTTTTTTATGAACATTGCGGGGTTCAGGAATTCTGAAACGATTTCCCATTTTACCTGTTTCATGACAAGGTGCTTCAGGCAATTGACTACCAATTTACAGGCAATCATCAGGCATGATCAGCAGGAGGAACTCATGATAAGCAAGAACAGAAACCACTTGCAAGTGAAATCCCGTATTGTCGGGTGTGCTTTCCTATTCTTTTCCGTCACCATACTGTCTGCTGTCCTGCTCTCCTCCTGCAGTTATCAAGCAACCAGGATTCCGGCGTCAGAAACCTCATCAGTTCCACTGCCTGTCGATGCAATCTCCGGTGAATCAAAATCTTCGGCTGCGCCGGTAAACAGCTCCAGTGCCGAGGTTATGAAAGAAGCAAGTACAAGCGTCATCAACACGCCGGAAGCCGATACGGGTGCTGATGCCACCCCGGCGGCAACGGCAAGTGCCGGTGCCATGCCGGAAGCCAGTGCGGGTGCTGATGCCGCCCCGGTGGAAACGGCAAGTGCCGATGCCACGCCGGATGCCGGTGCGGGTGTCGATGCAACCCCAGCGGCAACTGCGGGTGCCGATGCCACGCCGGAAGCCAGTGCGGCAGTCGATGCAACCCCGAGTACCAGCCCAGCGGCCACGGCAAAAGCGACGGCAAGCGCATCACCCTTGTCATCTCCGGCCGGACCGTCAGCCTTCCAGCTGCAGCCTCCAACCAAAGGCGATACGACAGCCATCATGAAGACAACGTTGGGTGACCTGTCCATTCGTCTGCTGCCCAGTGAAGCGCCGAAAGCTGTCGAAAACTTCATCACCCATGCAAAAGCCGGATATTATGACGGACTCATCTTTCACCGGGTCATCCGGAACTTCATGATTCAAGGAGGAGACCCGACTGGAACCGGACGTGGCGGAGAAAGCATCTGGGGAGCACCGTTCGAGGACGAATTCACAGCGAATGCCTTCAACTTCCGCGGGGCACTCAGCATGGCAAATTCCGGAGCAGACACGAACGGCAGCCAGTTTTTCATTGTTCAGGCGGATGAGGCTACAGTTTCCGATAAAATTGTGGAACAACTGAGGAAAGGCGGCTGGCCCGAAGCTGCCGTCGAGGGATATGACTCGGTTGGCGGAACTTATCATCTCGACGGAAAGCATACGGTCTTCGGACAGGTATACAAGGGGTTTGACGTGCTGGACCAGATAGCAGGCGTGAAAACAGATGGGAACGACAGGCCGGTTGAGGATGTCAAGATTCTAGCCATCTCCATCACTACCTATTGACGAATCCAGGTGCCGTCAAGAGTTTGCTTGTTTTTTTCAAAAATGAATGGCGCGTCGAGGAGCGGCAGGAGTTCCGACAGCGTCCGGATTTCATGTGTAGGTCTGATGTCGGACCTGCCCGGCAGGCCTGCCGGATTGTACCAGCAGGTGTCCAGTCCTGCCCTGATGCCGCCAAGGATGTCGGAAGTCAGGCTGTCGCCCACCATAAGAGTTGTTTTCCTGTCCGCATGATGCAGCTGGGCGAGTGTCAGGTTGAAAATGGCAGGGTCCGGCTTGGAAACCCCGACGGCCTCGGATATGACGATGGCCTCAAAGTACGAGGCGATGGGCGATTTGGCGATCCGCATTTCCTGTACGCGTTTCAGACCGTTTGTGATGATGGCCATCCGGTGCTTTCCGTACAGCTCCCCGATCACCTCTGCACTGCCTGCCAGAAGGAAACAGGCATTCCCCAGATTGCCTTCATAGGCATGGGCAAAATCCGTCGGGTCGAATGAAGCATGGATGTGCGCCGCATATCGACAAAATCTTTCCACCTTCAGCACCTGCTGCGTGATGCGGCCTTCCTCAAATTCCTTCCAGATGGCTGCATTGATGGCCTGATAGGCCTGCAGGTGGTGGACCTCGTCATATTCGAAGCCGAACGAGCGCATGGTCTGTGCGAACGCATGCCGTTCGGAGCGGTGGAAATCGAAAAGCGTTTCATCGGCGTCGAACAGGATGACTTCATATTTCATGCGCGGACCCTCCGGGCTCCTGAATGAACCGTCTGTACTTGCCCATATCTGCGGGCAGGCAAATCGTTTCAAATCGGATTTCAATGTCCGGATGCAGGTTGAACCGGGCCATTTCCTCGTTCAGACGGCGGTAAAGCGCTTCCCGTGCCGTGGCTCGGGCCTCCTCGCCATCCAGGGAAAGATCGGCTGTCAGATACAATTTGTCTTCCCCGGTCTGCCGCACCTGAAACTCCCGCACATTGTCACTGGCGGTGATGATCCAGCGACTCACCAGGTCGGGGAAGACATGCTGCAGCCGGCCGTTCCCATCCCTCAGCCACAACACATCGTCATGACGCCCCAGCACTTTGCGGATGGTCCTGAACGAACTGCCGCAGGGGCAGGGCTCACCCAGCATCACCAGGTCGTTCATTTCATATCGGATTAGAGGCTGCGCACGATTGACAAGGTTTGTCACGACCATTCTGCTGGAAGCGACATCCGGTTTCGTGACAGGATATCCCGCATCGTCGTACAATTCGACATAGACAAGGTCTTCATTGATATGAAGACGGCCGCATCTGCAGGCGCTGCCGATCTGTCCCTCGCTGGCCTGGTAGATTTCGATGACCTTTGTTCCGAATGCCTTTTCGAAACGCTCTTTTTCTTCCTCTTCCAGCACTTCCGCATAGGTCACGATGAGTTTCAGGGATGCGCCGATTTCTTTCCTGTGCGGGAGCAGAAGGCGTATCAGGCTGGGCGGGGCCATCAGAATGTTGATTTGACCTTTCTTCAGAGCTTCCAGAATCTCCGGGATGGGGGTCATGGTTCCGAGATACTTCAAATGCACGAACGGTGCGTTGATATCCGCGAAGCCCTGACTGAAGACCCGCAGAAGAAACAGAATACGGAACGGGAGCATCCGCAGCGGAATGCCGCTGCGGGCGAGAAACACGAAGGGCAGCCGTCTGGTCATCTCCTTTGGTGTGACATAAATCCCCTTGTTGCCGCTGGTACCACTTGAGAGACCGACGACATACGCATCCCGGAAATACCCGAGGTAATCTCTGTTTTTCTCCTTTTCCACGGCATACTTCATCACTTCGGCCAGATTCAGGCCACAGGTGTTGAGTTCGTCGAAGTTTTCCATCATGATTTGCTTGCTGATGCCCGGCAGTTGGCGAAAGTCCTGAAGCGTTCGTACTTCTCTGCCTTCATACAAGCGCCTGTAGAAAGGAGCATGCTCGCGGGCATAAGTCAGCAGGGAGAGCACCTGTTCCTCCTGATAACGGCTGATTTCCCCTGCCGAACTCCGATACAGGTGACGGCGGAGGAGCAGGAAATCTCCGAGACCACTCATCGGTACCCACCCAGTTTCTCCTGTTTTTCACTGTGACCGAAGGGGGTGAGCAGTCTGCAAAGGATATATTCAATCCCGTAACGATACTGCTTCTTTTCCCAGAGAAGAAGGAGAAATCCCCAGGTGAGGGCAAGCAGGAACCCGAAGAGGAGGGAACCTCCCAAACCGAGCCGAAGATCCGGAAGGAACAATCGCAGGATACGGTAAAAGGCGGCGCTGAGGACGCTTTCGAAGAAAAAGGCCGTGAGACCGGCCACCCCGAACCGGTTGATGAAGGTCAGCGGGAAAAACAGTTTTGAAGGAGAAAGAGAAGCAGATGCAGAAGGTGTATGACGTGCAGAAGATGCAGAAGGTGCATGATGTGCAGAAGATGCAGAAGGTGCAGAAGGTGCATGATGTGCAGAAGATGCAGAAGAGGTCACGGATGCGCTTTTGCCAGTCGGTTTTTCCGGAGATGATTTCCGAAAATCGAAAAGACGCAGGGCCAGCAGAATGAGCAATGAAAACAGACCGAGCTGGGCGGTCATGATGGCGAACCATTTTCCGTCAATGCTCCGCTGCAGCATGGTGTCCGGGAGGAACACATACAGGACGGCACCAATGAGGAAGAGAAGGATGCCGACGGGAAGTACTTGCCGGACCATGCGTTTCCAGTCTCCTGCCGTCAGAAGGCAGCCGAACCAGCCGCCAAACAGAGTGAAGGACAGATAGGGCAGAATCGGATTGTTCTTGTTCACGAGCCAGTTGAGGAGCAGAACGGTCCCCGTCCGTCCCTCGTCGACAGCTGACAGATAAAGGGTATAGAGCGGAATTCGCAGAAGAGAAAGAAGAAAAAAGAACAGGCCCGCAGCCAGCCAGGGCTTTCTTTTCATTCGGGAAAAGAGAAGGTGGATGGGTCCGAGCAGCAGCAGGTTCATCCCGATCATGACCAGACTGTCGACATACAGAAATCGTTCGAGATTGAAACCAGCCCATCTGCCGTTCCGGATCAGTTCCACCAGGATGCTGTTGTTCATGGACCGGTTCGTCATGTCTGCGAGTCCGGGTCCTGTAAAGATGAAATACAGCCAGGCAATGGCCAGCATCAGCAGACCGTTGACCGTATTGTAGCGCAGCAGCCGGAGCGGTGTGAAGCCGGTTTCGCTGATCTTTCGCTGAAACTGGATGGTATGCGCGGTGCCGCTGAGCATGGCGAAAATGCCTGCAAACATCAGCATCAGGCCGATGAGGGTGACAATCGGGGGTGGATTGTTGAAATCCAGATCATACAGGCCATCAAAGTAATAGAAAGCCGTGTGCATCCAGAGCAGGATGAAGATTCCAAGACCGCGCAGCATATCCAGGCCAGCATAGTGCTTTTTCATCCGTATCTCCTTCTCGTCTGTTGCTCCGGGGAGAAATGTTCTTCCTGTGCCTCAAAAGGGAAAAAGAACCTGAAGCATTTCGTCCGTCAAAAGTCCCCCATATTCGCTGCGCTCAAAGGCTTCCGCATAATGGGTCACTTCGGCCTGGACTCCGTATCGTGCCAGCAGACGGGGGCGAACACGGTCGGCCAGGGAAGCGTCCCATCTTCCGACCTGCTCGGACAACCAGGCTAAACGGGTGTTTTCTTCAGACGGAACCTCGCCCTCATAACGACCGATCCAGGGCAGCCATTCGAAAAACTGGGAGCGGTGGCAGGCCACCATCTGCATTTTTTGTGCAAAAACCGGGTCGATGCGGACAGCCACAGTCGCTTCGAAGGGAACAGGTTTCGTGAAACTGTCGGCCACATGCATGATGATGGGGGAAAAATCGAGAGCGGGCACATCCGGACAGATGTTCGGCACCATCAGCAGGTAAGAGGCATCCTGCACGAGCTGACCGGCGCAGCGATGGTCCGTGTGATAGTCATTTGTGCGGTGCGTGAAGATAAGGTCCGGACGGAACCGCCGGATCAGACGGATCAGACTGTCACGGTTCCGGATGCCGGTGTCCAGATACCCGTCATGATTCTCCATGATTTCATGCTCGAAGCCTCCTATGGCGCATCCGTTCGCAGCTTCAGCCGCGCGGATCGACGCGAGCTCGCTGCCTGAAAACCGCTGGTGTCCGGCATCTCCGTTTGTGGCATAGACATATTTCACCTGGTGTCCCAATGCGGTGTACATCAGGCAGGTGCCGCCCGTGGTCAATTCACAGTCATCGGGATGGGCGCCAATGGTCATGATGCGCAATTGTCTTGATTCCATGCTGTTCTCCCTCTGTTCTCCCTTTCCCTATTTACGCAGTCTTGCCTGAACAACGGTCTTTGCCCCATCGAATTCGTAGCTGCAGGTAACCATTGTCATGATCTGATCCGAGGTGGTCACTTCGAAGGGAAATTCGTACATGGAGCGTTTGCGGATATCGTCGAGGAACACCGAAAACTCGGCATCATCCTTGAAATCCATCGTGATGACGTAGTTATAACCGGCATCCACCACATATACGGCAAATATGTCCCAGATCAGCTTCTCGTACAGCGTGTCGAACGAGATGCTCGGATGTTCCCTGAAGTACTTTTCCGTCTTGTAGTTCACAAGGGAATGGAACATGCTTCCGTGCTTCATGTTGTGACCGTAGACCGGCGTGTTCCTTGTCAGGTTTTTGATGTCGACGCGGAAATCCAGAACGATGCTCCCTGTCACGACCTTTTTCTTGTCGATGTTGTGGGCAAGATACCAGTCGTTGTCGGTCGACTGCAGGACCGGATAGTCTATGACAGTCCCTTCCTGCCGTATCCAGCCGCGGACATCCTTGTTCTTCTTCAGAAGATCCTTGTACTCGTCAAGAAGGGTGTAGACCTTGGGAGGAGGCTCGGGGGTCGGTGTCACCGGTTCCGGCGTGGGTGCGACTGCCACTTCCGTTTCCACGGAGGCCAGAAAGCGGTCGAATGTTTCTCCCGAATCGGTGGAAACAGCGCTGGAACGGGAGCTGATCCGGTATTCCGCATCTTCATACAGGAAAACGAGCCAACTCTTCCCGGCTGATACATCCAGGCCGCTCGGGAACAGCACGGTGATCCCACGATGTCCCGGCCGGATTTCCGTGGCAGGCGGCGTGGCGTTTTCCGCCGGGTCCGGACCCGAGCCAAGGCCGAAAATGCCCTTGTACGGGGTTTGAATGGTGCATTTCACCTCCTGGACATAGCGATTTGAAAAAACCACTTGGTCCGTTCGGACGATGGCGATGTAATCTGAACGTTCCGCAATCACGGCCGGGTCCCCTGACAGGATCTCCCGGCCTGAGAACCGGTATATTCCGCGCTGTCGATCCGGTACGTCATCGAGAAGAGACTGGATGTAAGCTTTCGCTGAATCCAGTGTTTGAAGCGACTTGCGGATTTCCCTGTCCTTCAGGAGATTGTCCCGTCCGTCGGCATTGTCCGCGGTCAGCACTTTCCCCGCATCATCCGCAAAAAGATGGATGCCATTGAAATTGTGGAAATAGGGATGGGGATAATACACATCAGTGGCACGGGACAGGAAAAGAAGATAGGTGCGGTCTTTTTCATAAGCATTTGCAGCAGGTGTTGAGCCGTACCCTTCATACAGATGGATGATCTTGTCTTCATCCGGATTGTAAAGGGATTCGACTACCCTGAACGTATAGATGGTGTAGCCTTCTCCGGTGTCCTCGGCATGATCCAGTCGTGCCGTTGTGATGCTGCCGCTTTTCTGCACTGCCTCGTGGAAGGGGGTCATGGATTGCTCGGTGCGGTCATGGTTGAACATGCGGCGGTATCCGATCTCGAGCGCTGCAGGGACAGGTTCGTTCTTCGGTTCATCCGCACCGCATGCGGGCAGCAGGAGAAGGATGAGCAGGAAAGCCGTCAGCAGGCGGAATGAAATGCCAGCCTGAGACCTGTGAGGATTCTCATCCTGATGTCTGTATGGCATGCCGATGCGAGGCCTGCCTGGATTCCCATCCTGAAGTCTGTATGGCATGCCGGTCTGTGGCATGTATGGATCCACATCCTGAAGACTGGGCATACAGGCCTGTGGCCTGTCTGGATGACGTTGGGGTTGTCTCTGCATGAATGGATGCCCTCCGGCACAACGAAACGGGATCCCCGCATTCCGATAATCCCAGTCGTTTCGTCATGCCTTGATCGTACCGCAGGAACGGGCCGGCGTCAAAGGGGTCGTTCAGACCGAGGTGATGAGGCTTTCGAGCAGGGTCTTTGCCGCCATGATGTCGTGAATCTGTTCGTCACCGTCAATCTCGCGTTCGATGGTGAGAGCACCGTCATATCCGACCGCCTTCAGGGCTGCAACCAGGAGATCGAAATGCACACTCCCTTTTCCCATCGCCTTTTCGACACCGAGTTCACGGCCATTGACCGGATATTCACCATCCTTTGCATGAACCCCCCGGATACGATTGCCGAATATCCGGACTGCGTCGACCGGATTGGCTTTTCCGTACATCAGCAGGTTGGCCGGATCCAGGTTGATGCCAAGGTTGTCCAACCCTGAATCCTCCATCAGTCTGCAAAGTGTGATCGGCGTCTCCTGACCTGTTTCAAACAGGAAATGCTGTCCATTTGACGCACAGTGACGCCCGATGAACCGGACGATTTCCAGAACCTCCTGATAGTTCGAATCACTGGGGTTTTCCGGTACGAAACCCAGATGGGTGACCACATCCAATACTCCCAGCCAGCCAGCAAAATCCGAGCCTTGACAGAGTGTTTTTGCCCGATCGAACCGGAAAGCGGACGGCACGATGCCCAGCGTCAGAGGGCCGGAAAGAAAGTTCCAGACAGCCGGGCCTTCCCAGCCGCACCAGAAAGCTGTGATGCGGATGCCACGTTCTGCGGCGGCCGCCTTGACTCTTTCTGCAAGGGATTCAGTGAATAGGTTCTTGTCCCAGCCGCACAGTTGACAGCTGCGGAGGTCCAGGGCGGTCAGTTTGTCGAATTCCCGCCCGATGTCCACCCGTAGCGGGACCAGTACGCCAATATCCATACTCATGGTCGATCCTCCTTGTTCTGCCGCAATGCCAGCCAGCAGGTCAGTCGATGGGAATCAGTTTTCAGTCGATGCAATTCCTTGTCATGAACAATGAAAATTAGCTGCCGATGCAATTCTATCCGAATGAAGGCCGGATGTCTTGGCATATGTTCCAAAATCACATCGAAATCATCAGATAGCATTCGTATCTTCTGTTTTTCCATGTGCGACCCGGTGATTGTCATCCCGTAGGCAACTACGGCGCCGGAAAAAGAGCAGGTTATTTTCTTCCAAGCCCTAAGGCGCCGGAAGAAGATTACCTGCTCTTTTTCCGAAAAGAATGGCAGGTTTGGCCATTGTTTTCGGAAATTTATAGAGCAGGTTATTTTCTTCCAAGCCCTAAGGCGCCGGAAGAAGATTACCTGCTCTTTTTCCGAA
>JAIFNI010000041.1 GCA_020047785.1 Clostridia bacterium | reverse complement strand
ACGCATTTATAGGGTAGAATCAGGCCTTTCCCTTCTGTTTCGGTCGGCCCTCCCCAAAAAAAGAAAACAGGCGTCCCACCTGAAAGATGATGTAGTTGCTGTTGCGGATGCCGTAATTTTTGCCGAAGGCCTTCCCGCCGACCGTCAGTGCCGCAATCGCGCCGCCCATGAGCGTTTCGACCCAGGCCGCCTCCGATTCGCCGCCGAACATGCGGAAAACGATCGCGGCGCCGGCCGTGCCGCTGACAACGCTGCAGATGTCTCCCACCACATCGTTGCAGATGCTGGACACCCTCGATGCGTTTCGGAGAAGCAGGATGGAATTTCGTGCACCGCGCACTTTGCGTGATGCCATGGAATGAAAGGGCGTTTCTTCCGCAGCGGTCACCGCCATTCCAATCATATCGAACACAATGCCGACCGCGATGATGAACAGAACAACAAGAAAGGCCCAAACCGGTTCCACTCGCCTGAACAGGCTGCCGGATGCCAGGAGCAGGCCGGTGGACAGGGAAAAGGACAAAACCATGATGAACAGGGACCAATAGGTGTGCCTGCGCTCCAATCCGCCTTCCCGCTTGAAGGGAATGGTCTGGGTGATGGATTTTCGACGTTTGTCCCGCTGGGCCATGTATGTTTTTTCGTTTTTCTGCTTGTGCAAGGTTCTGCTCCTGTATAGTTGATTCGGACAGGGTCGGATGATTCTGACAATATCGGACGATTCGGACAATGATTTCAAAGTATGCAGAATGACGGCTTGCCGAGTAAATTTTGCGTCTTAGGTCAGGCAGGTTTTCCCCGCACATGGCCCGCCGTCACCGAACGGGTGGTTTCCCATTGTCACGCACGCCGGAAGGTTGCCCGTTCCGAAGCCTGATCGCCACTGAAGTCCACACTGCAATCCCCGGCAAGCCTGGTGTACAGCCTAGGGGTTTTCCCCATGAGCCTGTACCCGCTTCTAGCCTCTTTTGCAGAACCCTTTTCAGACGGCAATAATGCTTCTGTGCCGGCCGGCACACAAACATCTGATCCATCATCCCAGAGGCTCCACGCAAGGCAGGCTACACTGTACACAGCACCATGAGGGTACCGCATAACAGGTTTCATCCCTTCTCGTAGCCAAGGCCTTTTCCGCCGAAGCAGGCAGCCTGTCTCCCACAAGGTAGGGTCTCCGCGGTGGAGGGGTCATGATCCCGCATGCCATTGCGGGCTGCCCCTGAACCTTAACTCCCAGCACAAGCCCACGACTGGGCGTCGCAAGCCAGCACCAGGAACTTCATCGATGTGCCCTTTGACGGATTTTTAGGCCCGTCTTCGAAGCAGGCAGTACTGACTAGGATACTGCGTCATCCTGCAGCATCCATTATAGCACAGATGGCCAGGCAGGTAATCTTTTCCGGCGCCTCAATGCCGGCGGGTCGCGATGAACTCGGCCAGTTCTGCCAGAAACGCCGCCTTTTCCCCGAAAGGTCCAAGCGCATCCAACGCATCGGCTCCGGCCGATGCCAGCGCCAGACGGGCACCCTCGAGGCCCAGCAGCGTCACAAAGGTCGATTTTCCGTTGCGTTCATCGCTGCCGACAGGCTTCCCGAGAACCTCATCCGTACTTTCCACATCCAGCAGATCATCGCGAATCTGGAAAGCCAATCCCAGATTTTCGGCATAACCGGCGAGAGCCTCGACCGTCGCGTCATCCGCGCCGCACAGGATGGCCGGGGACACGGCACAGGCTCGAATGAGCGCTCCGGTCTTGAGCCGATGCATCCTGTCCAGCAGATGCATGTCCAGGTTCCGTCCTTCTGCTTCCATATCCATCACCTGTCCGCCGATCATGCCGGACACGCCCGAAGCTTCCGCCATGCAATGCGCCGCCCGGATTCCACGGGACAGCTTTCCTGCGTCATCCGCCCCCTGTTTCATTGCCGTTTCCAGCATCAGTTCAAAGGCTCGATTGAGCAGCGCGTCTCCCGCCAGAATCGCCATGGCTTCCCCATATGCCCGATGATTGGTCGGCAAGCCGCGGCGGAAATCGTCATTGTCCATCGCAGGCAGGTCATCATGAATCAGCGAATAGGTATGGATCAGTTCCATGGCGCAGGCATACGGCAGCATCTCATCGATTTTTCCGCCCAGCATGTCGCCGACTGCCAGAAACAGAACGGGACGGATTCGTTTTCCGCCCGCTGCCACACTGTAGGCCATCGACTCGTAAATGCGATGTTCCGGTACATCCCGCACGGCAAGCAATCCTTTCAGTCGGTCCTCCACCAAGCGGGTCAGCTCTGCCAATTCCTTCAGAAAGGCCGTTTCATTCCGTCGGGGGATTGCACCGCCCGCACCATTCCCGTTGCGCATGCGTTCCTCCGCCTTCAGGCCTTCAGGCCCGAGTCTTCATAGGGGACAGCCTTCGGGCCATCCTTACCTTCCAGCAGTACGAGCATGCGCTGTTCCATGGCATCAAGCCTTCCTGTAAGCAGCCTTACCAGCCCGATGCCTTCATCGAATGCATCCAGGGACTCCTCCAGGGGCATGGAACCGTTCTCCAGACGGGTTACCGTGGCTTCGAGCATGGATAGCGCCGCTTCATAACTCAACGCGCCGAGTTCCGCCTGTTTTCCGACAGGAACCGCATGGTCACGCACGGGTGAAAACTCTTCCGGACCCGCTTCCTGCAATTTCTTTCTGGCCATGGTCCAACCTCCTCGGTTCTGTTTATTCCGGGAATGGCTTGCATGCAAGTCCATGTCTCATTGAGGCATGGCGGAAGGGTGAACAGCTTCCACGCGCGCATCCAGCGAACCGTCGTGAAACCTGACCCGGATCGTTTCTCCGGGATGAATCCCGGCCATTCGCCCGATTATGTGTCCATCTTCCCGTGCCACGGTTGCATAGCCACGCGACATGACCTGGAGCGGACTGAGCGCGTGTAGCTTGCCGGCCAGCACGGAAATCCGATTCTGCGTCCGGGAAAGATTCCCGGCCATCACATTGCGCAGACGCATTTGAAGTCCGTCCAGACTTTGCCTGCGGAAATCAAGAGAGGTCAGCGGTCGAAGGAGGACAGGTCTGGCCGACAATCGTTCCAAACGCAGGCGCTCCATCTCCAGTCTTCTTCGAAATGCAATTCTTGTACGGGTTTCCAGCTGTGACAGATGGCCCCGCAGTGCCTCCGAATCCGGCATGACCAGTTCAGCGGCCGCCGAAGGCGTCGGTGCTCGCAGGTCGGCGGCAAAATCGGCGATGGTGAAGTCTGTTTCATGCCCGATCGCGGAAATGACCGGTACCCGGCAGCGGCGGATGGCTCTTGCCAGGTTCTCGTCGTTGAACGGCCACAAATCCTCCAGGGAGCCGCCGCCACGGGCCAGCAGAATCACGTCCACTTCCGGAAAAGCTTGCAGGGACTGCAGGGCGCGTTCCAGGGAAGCAGGCGCCTCCGCACCCTGAACGGACGAAGGGGCAAGGAGCAGGGTTGCTTCGGGAAACCTTCTGAACAGCACATTCCTGATATCCCGGATAACGGCGCCGGTCGGCGATGTCACCACGCCGATCACCCGCGGCAGGAAAGGAATTGGCCGCTTGACGGATGGATCGAACAGCCCTTCCTTTTCCAATTTTGCCTTGCGCTGCTCGAAAGCGAGATACAGACTGCCAAGTCCATCCGGTTCCATCCGATCCGGATAGAGCTGATAGGTGCCGGCCGGACCGTATACGGTCACGGCACCATGCACAAGAACACGAAGACCGTCCTCCGGACGGAACCGCAGGCGGCTGTTGGCCGTACGGAACATCGCGCACTTGATGACGCTCTCCTCGTCCTTCAGGGTGAAATACATGTGGCCGGAGGAATGGTGCTTGAAATTGGAAATCTCTCCGGAGACCGTCACATCGGCCAACGACGCGTCTTCGGCAAACAGGTTTCCGATATGGCGGGTCAGACCGGTGACGGTCCATGCCTTTGTCATTTCTTCGTCTCCTGCTCGGCCTGCACTTCCAGCCAGACTTTTGCAAGAACCCCGTTGACAAAGGATTTAGACTGGTCATCTCCGTACTGTTTGGACAGTTCGACCGCCTCGTTGATGGACACGGAGGCGGGGATATCTTCGCAATAGGCCATTTCATAGCTGGAAAGCCGCATGATGGAAAGATCCACCTTCGGCATGCGGTTGATGGTCCATCCCTTTGCATGGCGGGCGATGCGCGCATCCAGCTCCTCGGCGTGGTCTGCCACCCCGCGGACAATGTCGAGAAAATAGCCCAGTTCAACGGCTTCCGTCAGTTCATTCTCCTCACAGAAACGATTGATCTGCTCGTCGACGTCTTCCTTCTGGATCATGGTCTGGTATATGAATTTCATGGCGCACTCGCGCGTTTCCCTTCTGCCCAAGGGGAGGTACCTCCATTCAAAATGCCCGGACAAACGGTTGGTGTGCCGGGTCACGGTTGTCAAGCTGCGTGTCTTGCCCGCAAAGATTCCTGCAGGGATGTCATGCCGGATTCCGTGCGCTTTTCCAACGCCATCCCGGTGATGCTTCCTGGAACCTGCAGCGTCAAACCATTCTATCACGGGCGGACAGGGGATGCAAAACCGTTCATTGGACGTCTGGCGACAAAAAGGAGCCGTTCGCTCTCCGGACCCGGTTTCCGAAAGGTTTCCCCGTCCTGAAGCGAAAGCAGCTCCAGCCCTGCCCTTTCCAGCAGTTCCCTGATTTCACCCGGTTCCCATGCTCTTTCCTCCTGCATGTCATCCTGACGGACATAGCGTCCTTCCCCGTCCGAAAAAAAGAAGGTGAGATCGAAGGTGCAGACGGACCGACGCTTGTCCCACCCGCTGTTCCAGAGCCAGGTGACCGCCTCGTCGACCTGGTAGAACGTCTGACCGGGCAGAAGGCATGACAGCTTGTAGGGAGAGTTCAAATCAAACAGGAACAACCCGCCGGGATCCAGATAATTCCGGACGAGTTTGAATGTCCTGAAAAGCTTTCTTTTGTCCGTGACATGATTGAGCACATCCATCGTTGCGAGAACCGCTCCGACAGTCCCATACAACTCGAAGGAGGTTATGTCCTGCTGAAGCAGCAGGAGTTCCCGTCCAGCCTCCGAGGCTTTTTCCGCGGCACACCCAAGCATGTCGGGAGACTTGTCCACCCCGATCAGATCGTATCCGCGAGCCATCATGGCCAAAGCAAGGCTGCCCGTTCCACAGCCGAGATCCAGAACGAGCGCGGGTTCGATGCGGTGCCTGCTGAAAATGCGGACAATGCGGTCGGCCATCGACTCGTAGTCTACATCCTTCATCAGGCTATCATACACATGGGCCAGGGTGACGTACATTCAAACCTCATCTTCTGATATCAGGCGGCCGCTTGCAGCAACCGACCGGCAGGAAAACGGCTTTCGCGGACGCGCAATTCGGCGCAAGGCTACATCCGCATTTCAGGTTCCCGCTTCTGTCGGCGGGACATCAGGCCGCCGATCCTTCCGGTTTCCTTCGCGGACAGACTTTTCCAGCCATCGCGCATCACCTTGTCCATCAGGCCGAGTTCCCGTGCCACCTGAATTTTCAAGACTTCATCCTTCTTCATCATGGTCATCACCTCCTTGGGTGATTACCACAATGAGGGGCGCTTATTCACACAAATTGGAAATCGGCTCCGCGGGCTGATCCGGCGATTCCGCAACGATTTCTCCAGCCTGATTCATTTCTTCCACCTGATTCATCTATCCAGCCTGTTTCATGTATCCAGTCTGATTCATTTCTCCATCAACTTTCTGATTTCCTTCAACGCGGCCACCAGCTGATTGTCCTTCCCTTCCGGGATGTCCGTCAGCGGGGTGGAGGCATAAGCCTCATCCAGTTTCAGCTCGATGTCGGGTTTCACGCCTTCATTCTGGATATTGCGGCCCTTCGGGGAATAATAGGTGGAGAATGTATACTTCAGGCCGGCGTTGTTGGAGAATTTCGTGTCGATCGTCTGGACAAGTCCCTTGCCGTATGTCTTCTCGCCGATGATGGTTGCCTTGTCGTAATCCTGAAGAGCTGCGGAAAGAATCTCGGAGGCGGATGCACTGTAGGCATTCACCAGCACAACCATGGGAACATTCAATTCAGACGCTTTCGAACGTTTCTCCTCCCGTTTGCCGTTGCGATCCTCCGTATAGACAATCAGGCCTTCCGGCAGCAGCATGTCCGCGATGGCGACGACCTGGCTGTAGTCTCCGCCCGGATTAGAGCGGAGATCGATAATCAATGCCTTGGCTCCCTGCGAGGAAAGCGTGTTGTATTTCTCATAGAAGTTCAGCGCGATGTCCGAATCAAACTGGTTCAGCCGGATGTAGGCAATGTCTTCCTCCAGCATTTTGCCTGAAATTTTCGAACTATTGATGACAGCGCGTTTCACGGTGAAATCGTAAAAATTCCCGTCGCTCGGGCGGTACACCTCGATTTTCACCTCGGTTCCCGACTCTCCCTTGATTTTTTTGACGATGAGACTCGATTCCGAGATGCCGGTGACATCCTCGTCATTGACCTTCACGACCTTGTCGCCGATTTTCATTCCGGCGGAAAGCGCCGGCGAATCGGAGAAGATTTCCACAATCGTCAGCAGATTCTTTTCGTCCATGATCACGCCGACACCAATGCCCACATAATTTCCGCTGGTCTTTTCAAAATAGGAGGCCATTTCATCCGGTGTGAAGTAGGTGGTGTAAGGGTCTCCCGTCCCTGCCGCCAACCCCTTGATGGCGGACTCCACCAGCAGGTTCTCATCCACTTGCTTGTAATATCGGGTTCGAATCAATCCGAGTACCCGGTTGAACGCGTTTGTTTCGGCCGAATCGACAACGGTGCGGTCAAACAGGATGGCGGACTGCGGTTTGAACCAGTCCGTCAGCGGCCGTGAAAGGATACCCTCCATCGAGACCATGCGCTCCACGGCAAACAGGAAACCTGTCAGAAAGATAATCACCGCCAGTACAACGGCTGTCAGAACCGTATAGATTCTCTTCCATGCTTGTTCTCTCATGCTGCTCCCCATTCCGTGCATTCGTATCTGCGTCATCCAATGAAAAGACACCCGAACGGGTGCCATTCCTGTCTCCTGTCCCATATTTGTTCTTGCTTCCAAAACCAATCATTGTTTTTTTCCGAGATGAGACAACGGATCCTGTGTATCGCCGGCTTTCCGGTATTCGAAATGAAGGTGCGGCCCGGTTGACCATCCGGTGCTGCCGACTTTTGCAATGGCCTGACCGGCGTCCACATTCTGCCCTTCCGATACCAGTATGCCCCTGGTCATGATGTGGGCATACAAGGTCGTCACACCACCGCCATGGTCGATGATGACCGTATTGCCATACCCCGTGCGGGCGCCTGCATAGATGACCTTGCCGCTGTTTGCGGCAGCGAT
The DNA here is from genome assembly GCA_020047785.1 of Clostridia bacterium. Taxonomy (GTDB): domain Bacteria; phylum Bacillota; class Clostridia; order DSM-8532; family DSM-8532; genus JAEWSN01. Next base: position 2,606 of record JAIFNI010000041.1, on the reverse strand, counting down.
CGTTTCTCCCTTGGCCGCATGGATGTCGATTCCGGAATGAAAGCGCTTTTTCTTGAAAATGGGATGGATGCGCCAGCCATACGGGGAGGATACCTTGTAGTTCCCGGGAGCCGGCCAAAGCATATCCCCGCCTACATACTTGATGTTGGCTGTTTTCAGCCGTTTGATCAGGGCGCTGACCTCCTGGGCCTCCGCATTGATTTCGTCCTCTTCCCTTTCCAGCTGATCCAGGCTCTTTTTTGAACTCTTGATATCCTGATCAACCAGAGAGCGGGAGGACTGCAGGTCCTGGATGGCAATCAGCTGGGCTTCAAGCTGTTCCTGTGTGGTTGCCTCCTCTTCCTGCTTCCGGCGCTTCAGATCTTCGATCTCGATTCGCTTTGCCTCAAGGGCGGCCATCATATCCTGATCCGCCTTTGAAATGGCCTTCATGGCACTGCGGTTCTTGTAGAAATCTGAAATGTTGTGGCTGTCGACAACCAGATTCAGTGCCTGCCAGGACTTTGACCGCTGGTACATGATGACGATGCGCTGCTGAAACAACGCAAGCTGCCGCGCATACTCGGTTTCCGACAAGGCGATGGACTCCGTGAGGGTCCGGATGGCGGAATCCAGCTGGGCGAGTTTTTCTTCGATGGCCTGCTTGGCAAACCCCTTGTCTTCGAGATTCTTGATGATTTCTTCCCGTTTTTTCTGGTTGGAGACAAGGACCTGTTTGGCTTCCTTCTTTTCTGAATTGAGCGAATTCAGTTGATTCTGCAATTCCTTCTGCTTTTTCTGTGCTTCGGTCAGGTTTGACGCAAGGGCTTCCGCCGGAAGGGCCGCCACCAGGAAGATGGCCAGCAAACAAGCGCCGATTCTTCGATTCATGGGTCCGCCTCCTGTTAGAGTTCCGCCGACCTCTGGGAATAGACCGGCGTTTTATCGGATGTGCCCGGATGGTTGTCACCACGTCATGACAGGTTTGCACATGGATTCATTATACCCTCTTGGTTTCATACATTCAAGTGCTTCCTGACGGAGATCAGACTGCCTATCCCCCCAATGACCGTTCCGATGATGATGTAAAGCATCAGGATGCGCACGGACACCGGATGAAAATCCACAAGCTGGAACATGCCGATTCCGAGGTTGTCCAGCATGCCGTTCAGCGTGTCACGTATCCAGCTGTAGGACTGGAGGGTGAAGAGAAATGCCGTCAGCGCGCCGAGAAGACCGATCACGATTCCCTCCACGAAGAAAGGCATGCGGATGAAGCTGTCGAGTGCGCCGACATGCCGCATGATCTCGATTTCCTTGCGTCGCGCGAAAACGGTGAGCCGGATGGTATTGCTGATGATGAACACCGAAACCACGAGCATGATGCCCATCAGACCCAATGTGACCGTGTTCAGGATATCCGCGATGTCCATGATCCGTTCGAGGGTTTCCTGCGGATATTGTATGCCGTCCCCGCCCGGCTGTATGCCTGAAAACTTTGACAGGGGTGCAATGAACTCGCTCCCGAGTTCCGGATTCGTGAGCCGGATGCTGAGGGATTCCGGCATCTGATCCTTGGTCATCCCCTTCAGCAGCGCCGGATCGGACAAGGATTCCTTCACGTTCTCAAAAGCCTGCGCCTTGTCCTCATAGGCGTAGGAAGAAACCTCCCCGGCTGCCATCCGCTCTTCCACAAACGCCTTTATGGCTTCCCGATCCATCTCGTTGATATCCACTTCCAGCATGACGACCACTTCCAGTTCCTGTGTCAGCCTGTCCATGTTGCTCTTGACATTGATCGCCACCAGCAGGACCAGCCCCAGAAGCAGCAGGGCAATGACCACAGTGCCCATCGATGCGAGGGTCATCAGTTTGTTCTTGACGACGTTGGAGACGCCTTCCCTTGCCAGGAGGCGCATGGTCCTAATCTTCATGTTCGTAATGACCTTTCTCCGCATCGTGGACGATGGCACCGCGTTCGAGCGTGATGACACGCTTCTTCATGGTATCCACGATACCCTTTTCATGGGTGGCGACAAGAACGGTGGTTCCCCGCTGGTTGACTTCATCCAGCAGATTCATGATTTCCCACGAGGTTTTCGGATCCAGATTCCCGGTGGGCTCATCCGCGATCAGAACGGCCGGGTTGTTCACCAGGGCTCGGGCCAGCACGATTCGCTGCTGCTCGCCGCCCGAAAGCTGGGATGGATAGGATTTCGCCTTTTTTGATAGCCCGACCAGACCCAGCGCCAACGGGACCTGCCTTCGGATTTCCCGCGGCAGCGCCTCCACCATCTGCATGGCAAAAGCGACATTCTCATAAGCCGTTCGATTCGGCAGAAGACGGAAGTCCTGAAAAACCATGCCAAGACTGCGGCGAAGGTGCGGGACCTCCTGTCGCGGCATGTCATGCACATTGTAGCTGTTGACGTGGACTTCGCCGGTGTTGGGGGCTTCCTCCCGGGTGATGAGCTTGAGCAGGGTTGATTTTCCGGAACCGCTTTCCCCGATGATAAAGGCAAACTCCCCCTTGCCGATGTGCAGATTGGCGCCGGCCAGGCCTACGACCCCGTTGGCATATACTTTGGTGACATCGATGAAACGGATCATGCTTCCCCCGTGATTCG